>CADCOL010000001.1 GCA_902803015.1 uncultured Lachnospiraceae bacterium
CGCAAAGAGGAACGAAAGATTTCATGATAACAGTACTTAACGGATACAACTTCATAGAGAAAGATTCTGCCGTTGCCATCGGAAAATTCGACGGCATGCACATCGGCCATGAAGTCATTTTAAAGCGTCTTGCGGAACTGAAAGCCAAGGGGCTTACGACCATTCTGCTTTCGTTCGACCCGAGCCCCGATGTCTTTTTCTGGCGCATGGAAGATACCGTGCTTCTTAGTAAAACCGAAATGGAAGAGCGGCTTGCATCCTGCGGAATCGATTATCATATCATTCTGTCGTTCGGCCGCGATCTTGCTCAGATGAGCCCGGAAGAATTCTTATCCGAAATCCTCTTAAAGAAACTTCGCGTGAAAGAAATCGTCGCGGGCGAGGATGTTTCATTCGGTTACAAAGGACGCGGGAATGCCGCATTTTTAAAGGATGCCGAGAAGGCAGGTCTCGTTAAATGCCATATTCTGAAGAAGCTTACCGTCGACGGAGAGGAAGTCTCTTCGACTTCAATTCGCAAATATTTATCCGAAGGGAAAATCGAAAAAGCCAACGAATTCCTCGGATATCGATATTCCTATACCGGCGTCATTGAGGAGGGCAAGCATTTGGGGCGGACGTACGGATTCCCGACCGTTAATTTTTACCCCGAGAAGAAAAAACTCCTGCCGCCCATGGGTGTGTATTTCAGCATAGTCAGAGTGAAGGAGCGTGTCTCTTCGGCAAAAGAACATGCAGCAGGAAAACCTGACATGAACGGACAGAGCGGGAAAGTGTACTACGCCATGACCAACATCGGCTTAAGACCGAGCGTGGAAGAGAAAAAGGGCGTAAATCTTGAGTCTTACCTCTTTGGAAACCCCGGAAATCTCTACGGCGAGACCTGCACGGTCAGCCTTTACCATTTTCACCGCCCGGAACAGAAGTTTGAATCCATCGACCGTCTTGTCGAGCAGTTAAAGCAGGATCGCGCCTACTGTGCGGAGTATTTCTCAATTCGCGAGTAATGATATTTTGTCGAGCCCCGTTCAACGGGGCTTTTCTATTCGTCAAAACCGACAAAAAAGCCGTATTCCCTTCGTAAAAGATGTATAAAACAACGAAAAAAGCAAAAACCACAATTCGTCCTTGAAAAAAGCCGATTCTATCCACTAAAATGGATAGTGGAGTGTTAGAAGAGAAAGAAGAAAAGATTTTTACCGGGGAGTAAAAATGGAAGTAAAACAGATATTTACAATTGCATTGGAACTGTTGGGAGGCCTTGGTCTTTTCCTGTTCGGCATGAAGACCATGAGCGACGCTATTGAGAAAACAGCCGGTGCAAAGCTTCGTCCCATATTGGAGAAATTTACATCCAACAAATTTTTGGGACTTATCGTTGGTGCACTATTTACTGCAATGGTGCAGTCATCATCCGCATGTACGTCCATGGTTGTCAGCTTTGTTGATTCCGGGCTGATGAACCTTTATCAGGCCGTCGGCGTTATCTTCGGTGCCAATATCGGTACCACAATCACCTCACAGTTGGTTTCCTTTGATTTAGAGCGTTACGCACCGATTTTTCTTGCAATCGGAGTTATCATGTATATGTTTATCAAGAAAGAGAAAATCAGTCGTTTCGGCGAAATTATCGTCGGATTCGGTGTCCTGTTCCTTGGTATTTCATTGATGGGTGCTGCGGTGGAACCTTTAAAGGAAAGCGTTGAAGTACAGCACATGTTTGCGTCCCTTTCCAATCCGCTTCTGGCTTTACTGATCGGATGGGCAGTTACCGCACTGATTCAGAGTTCCTCGGTAACGGTCAGCATCATCGTTGTCCTGGCAAGCAAGGGAATGTTTAACCAAAATCTTTTGATTTGCCTTTTCATTATTCTCGGATGTAATATGGGTGCCTGCATGACTGCGCTTTTGACTTCCCTTTCCGGCAAGAAAGATGCGAAGCGTGCTGCAATGATCCATTTTCTGTTCAACCTGGTCGGTTCCGCAATTATGTTCCTTCTCCTTACATTCTTCGGAGACTGGATTCAGCATTTGCTCTTTGACCTGATTTCCAAAGGACAGGCCGGCAAATACATTGCAAACTCGCATACATTGTTTAAGGTATTCCAGGTTGCGATTTTATTGCCGTTCTCATCCCTCCTGGTTAAAGCTACATACTTAATTATTCCGGGAGATGAAAAAGAAAAGGTTGCTTACGGCGACAGTTACAAACTTCAGTTCATCGGCTCCAAGGCTGTATTCAATCCGGCAACGGCAGTTGTTGCAGCACAGAACGAAATTGAACGTATGGCATCGCTTGCATCGGATAATTTAAACCGTTCCATTAATGCATTGATGACAATGGATCAGGAGAGTATTAATGATGTATTTGAGGTTGAGAAGAATATTGATTACTTAAGTCATGAGATTACGAATTATCTTGTTCGTCTTACACAGATGACAATCCCTATCGAAGACTTGAAGAATATCGGTGGTTTGTTCCATGTTGTCAGTGATATCGAGCGAATCGGCGATCATGCGACCAATATCGCGGAAGCGGCACAGAAGAAGAAAGATAAAGGAATTCAGTTTTCAAAGGAAGCGATTCAGGAACTTACGCAGATGGTGGATTCCGTAAACGAGAATTTGCGCCTTTGTATCGATACTTTTATCACGAAGTCGGATGATAATTTAGAAAGAATCGAAGCGATAGAGAATAAAGTGGATCAGATGGAAATTGATTTCCAGGATGCCCATATTGACAGAATTACAAAGGGCGAATGCACCCCGGAAGCAGGTATGCTGTTCACGGATTTGATTACCGGTCTCGAGCGTGTCTGTGACCATGCAACGAATATCGCATTCGCAACCATGAAGCAGAATTCGTAATAAAAAAGCACGTAAAACCATGTAAATAATGGTTTACATATAAGAATATATGTGATAAAATATGTTCCGTGCGTGAGATGCGCACAAAAGATTTGGAATTGACTCATACAACGTGATACGGACACTCCGACCGATTGCTTTGTAAGAGCCGCAACAATCATTATAAGGAGGACAAAGAAATGATTTCCAAAGAAAAGAAGCAGGCAATTATTGCCGAGTATGCACGTTCCGAAGGCGACACCGGTTCACCTGAGGTACAGATTGCAATCCTTACCGCAAGAATTAAGGAGATTACCGAGCACATGAAGGAGAATCCGAAGGATTTCCATTCCAACCGCGGACTTCTTAAGCTGGTAGGTCAGAGACGTGGTTTACTTGATTACTTAAAGAATGTTGATATCGAAAGATACCGTGCATTAATCGAGAAGTTAGGTCTCAGAAAGTAATAAGAACAAAAAAAGGCGGACAAAACTGTCCGCCTCATTTTGCTTTTATAAACCGCCAAAAAAACAGGTAACTAAGCGGTCTGCTCGATGCCGCCTTGTGCATTGAGAATCAGCCCGAGACCACTGTAGAGAGCGTAATTAAAGGACTGTCGAAAAGGACCGTCCCGCCCGGACGGAGCGAAAAACAGAAATTGCGAATTCTGCAGTAGTTTCGGCAAAGACCGCTTGAAAAATAAAAATATTTTCAAGAAAAGGAGGAATGTTTATGTTCAAGACATTCAGTTTGGAACTTGCCGGACGTACTTTATCCGTTGATATCGGAAGAGTATCCGCACAGGCAAACGGTGCAGCATTCATGCAC
>CADCOL010000002.1 GCA_902803015.1 uncultured Lachnospiraceae bacterium
CATCGCCGTCAGGCAACCGCAGCAAGCTGCTATACCAGAAAGGAATCCAATTATCTTCCGCAGTGGGAGCCGCTTTTCACTCCGTTCTACAAAAGAAGTTTCCGTGACCGCGACTACTTCTTCGAACTGACGGATGAATTCAAAACAAGCCGTCAGAGCTTCAACCAGTATGCCGAGCATGTAATTCAGTATATGGCGGTTGCTGAAGATGAGTAGGCGAGCACCTCATTTACCGTAGAAATAATATGAAAAACCCGGGGAAATCCCCGGGTTTCTTTTTGCTTATCTCTCCTCAACGCTTTTTGCTTTACCGCTTTCGCTGCGGTTGTCATTCCTACTCCTTACCGTAAAAGAACGATGCAATCCTCGAATATCCTATGCTTCGGTAGTCCATCATCTGCTCGGTATTTCCGAGGAAAAGCACTCCGTTTCTTCCAAGCGACCGGTAAAACTGTTCAAAAATCTCTTCCTTCTTCTCTTCCGTAAAATAGATCAGCACATTTCTGCAAATCAGCAAATCAATATTCGTCGGATATTCCTCTTTGAGCAGATTATGTTTCTTGAAATTCACGCATTTCTGAATTTCCGGAGCGATTTTAAACTTATCCGGTTTGATTTCCGTGAAATATCCGCGGAACTCTTCCGGTACATTTTTAATGCTTTTCGAAATATAGACTCCCTCTCTTGCCGCCGCCAAGGACAAATCGTCAATATCCGTTGCGACAATCGAGAAACGGACACGGGGCATGTATTTTAAAAGAATCATGGCAATCGTATACGGTTCGTCACCGGTCGAGCAGGCTGCGGACCATACCCTTACCTTTGCCCGGTCTTTAAAACGCGGAACAATCTCTTCTTCGAGATACTTCCACTGCTCGGGATTCCGGAAAAATTCGGATACATTGATGGTAATGTAATCCACGAAATCAGCAAGATTCGCAGGTTCCGTACGAAGGAACTGAATAAAAGCCTCATAATCCCCATAACCCTTATTCTGCGCATACGAATCAATCCGGCGCTTCATCTGGCGCTCTTTGTAGCAGTCCAGATCAATGTCGGTCATGCGGTAAATATTGCTTTTGAAGATTTCGTAGGATCCTTCCATGCCGCCTTTCAACAACTTTCGTTAACATTTATGCCCTTACAGTTTATTAAGAAAATGCCCCCGGCATCAGCCGAGGGCAATTGCTTATTCTTTTTTACGATTATTCTTCGGTAGCAGGTGCTTCTTCAGCGGGAGCTTCTTCAGCAGCCTCTTCCTCAGCTTCCGGTGCAAGCAGTGCCTTTACGGAAAGGCTGATCTTCTGGCTTGCTTCGTTAAAATCAACGATCTTTGCAGTTACTTCGTCGCCCTTGTTCAAAACATCGGAGGGCTTCTCTACATGATCCTTGGAAATCTGGGAAACATGAAGCAGTGCGTCAACGCCGGGCTCTAATTCGATGAATGCACCGAAATCGGTCATTCTTGCTACCTTACCGGTAACAACTGCGCCTACGGAATATTTGCTTGCTGCATCCTTCCAGGGATTTGCATCATCAAACTTAGCGGTAAGAGCAATCTTGGTTCCGTTGATTTCTTTAATCTTAACGCTTACGGTATCGCCAACCTTGAATAACTTCTTGGGATTCTCGATACGTCCCCAGCTCATCTCGGAGATGTGAAGGAGTCCGTCGATTCCGCCTAAATCAATGAATGCACCAAAATCGGTAACGTTCTTAACAACACCTTCGATGATATCGCCTTCTTTAATTCTTTCAAGAATGTCTGCCTGTGCAGCTGCTTTCTCTTTTACAAGAAGCTGCTTGCGGTCGCCGATATATCTTCTCTTCTTGGGATTGTACTCGATGAGAACAAAGGAGATTTCCTGATTCTCATACTTGCTTAAATCCTTCTCGTAAACATCGGATACAAGACTTGCGGGGATGAAGATACGAACATCATCCACAACAACGGAAAGTCCGCCGTTTAAAAGCTGTGCAACCTTTGCGGTAAGTACTTCCTGATTGTTGAAAGCATCTTCCAGCTTCTTGCTGCCTCTGTCGGCAACGATTCTCTTATGTGTAAGGGCAACCTGACCTTCTCCGTCGTTTACCTTTAAGATCTTGACTTCCATTGTGTCACCGACCTTAACGGCTTCGAGTAAGTTGACGGATGAATCGTTGGTGTACTCATACTTCGGTAAAATACCGTCTGATTTGTAACCAATGTTAAGAATCAGCTCGTCCGGCTTAACGTCAATAACAGTCCCTTCCACAATTTCACCTGTGTGAATTGTTTTTAATGATTCCTCAAGCATTTGTTCAAAAGTCAGTTCTGACATTTTTTTGAACCTCCTCAATAATATTGTTTGGGGTAGATGCCCCTGCCGTAATACCCACCAGTTCAGCCGTTTCCGGCAATTCCTTCAAATGCAGGTCGTCCATAGTCTGAATAAAGAATGTATATTCACACTCTTTGGAACAAATCTCGTACAACTTTCTTGAGTTGGAACTGTGTGATCCCCCTATTACGATCATCGCGTCGGCCTTAGAGGCAATTTCTTTCGCTTCGGTCTGACGCTCTTCTGTTGCGTTACATATAGTATTCACAACATTATAATCATAACCTTTTTTGTCAAAAATAGCAACTAATTCTTGAAATTTTACAAGATTAAATGTTGTCTGCGAAACAATACAGATCGGAACATCTTTTTTCAGTGCCAAAGAATCGGCTTCTTCTGCGGTTTCCACGACATTTGCCCCGTCTTTTGCATAGCTGCGGATGCCCTCTACTTCAGGGTGTTTCGGGTCTCCGATGATAACAATCTGTTTGCCTTCCGAGCTCTCTTTTTCGACAATCTTATGAATTCGTTTTACAAAAGGACAGGTTGCATCGACATAGGCGATTCCCTTTGCCTCAAGCAAATCGTAAATCTCTTTGCTGACTCCGTGCGAACGGATGATTACCGTTCCTTCGGTAACTTTGGCAAGTTCCTCTTCGGAGTTTAGGACTTTCACGCCCTTCTTTGCGAGGTCTTCCACTACAAGTTCGTTATGAATGATCGGACCGTATGTATAGATGACTCCGCCTTTTTCAATTTGTTCATAAACCGTATCCACGGCACGTTTCACGCCGAAACAGAAGCCCGCGGATTTGGCAACAATTACTTCCATAGTTCAGTCTTTCGTCTTTTCATGTCCGGCACATTTCCGGTACATGTTTTATTTGCGTGCCGCAATTAAATCGCAGATAGCATTCTTCACTTCCTCGATGGACATGTCGGAAGAATCGATAAAGCTTGCATCCTCTGCCTGCTTTAAGGGAGCGATTTCGCGGTTCATGTCACGCTCGTCGCGCTCTGCGATATCCTTTTTGATGGTTTCAAGATCGCACTCGGTACCCTTTTCGGTCAGTTCCCTGTAACGACGCATTGCACGCTCTTCCACGGTTGCGGTCAGATAAACTTTTACATCCGCGTTCGGTAAAATATTTGTGCCGATGTCGCGGCCGTCCATTACGACATCATTTTCTTTTGCAAGGTTTCTCTGCAAATCCAGAAGTTTTTCACGGACTTTGCCGTCCACGCTGCTTGCGGATGCCATGTTTCCGACTTCCTCTGTACGAATGAGTCCGCTTACGTTCTCACCGTTTAAGAGTACCTGCTGAACGCCGTCCACGTACTGAATCGAAACGTCCGCACCCTGGCATTCACTTGCGAATTTGTCTTTATCGGTCGGCTTGATGCCTTTGCGAAGCAGATACAAAGCGATGGCACGATACATTGCGCCGGTATCCACATAAATAAAATTCATTTCCTTTGCCACCAGTTTGGCGATGGTACTTTTTCCCGCTCCCGCAGGTCCGTCAATTGCCACATTAAAGCCCATAAAGATGTCTCCTTCATATGATTAATTAATCAATTATACTATGTATTCGGTATGTTTGTCACGATTTCCCGGCAAGATATCCGGTCGAGAATGCAATCTGCAGATTGAATCCTCCCGTAAACGCATCGACGTCAAGCACTTCGCCCGCAAAATAGAGTCCGCTTACGAGTTTGCTCTCCATCGTTTTCGGGTTCACGTCTTTGACGGATACGCCGCCGTGCGTAATGATTGCTTCGTTAAAATCACGCGTGCCCGAAATCATAATCTTCATCCGTTTCGTCGCGGCAAGCAGCGCTTTCCTCTCCTTTGCGGAGATTTCGTTGCAACGCTTGTACTGGTCGATTCCCGCAATTTCACAAATCACCGTGGTAAGTTTCAACGGATAGATTTCGTTTAAAATATTCTTCAGTTCCTTACGGTTTCCGGTTTCAAATTCGCGAATCAGTCTCTTGTCGAATTCTTCATCGGTCAGTGCCGGTTTTAAATCAATCAAAAAATAAGGATTCTGAATTTCTTTGATGCCCGCATATACGGAACTTGCACTTAAAATCAACGGTCCGCTGACTCCGAAATGCGTAAAGAGCATTTCTCCCTGCTCCGTATAAAGGCATTTTTCCGCGTTGTAAAGCGAACATTTGACATTCTTAAGGCTCAGTCCCTGCAGCGCCTTTACCCACTCTTCCCTGCATTCAAAAGGAACCAGTGCCGGTTTTAATTCGTTTACTTTATGGCCGGTTTCGGTTGCAAAACGGTATCCGTCGCCGGTGGAGCCGGTGGTCGGATAGGATTTGCCGCCGGTAGCAACGATAATCCGGTCCGCATCAAGTATCTCACCCGAAGAAAGACGCACGCCGCGAACCTTATTCTCTATAGTAAGAATCCCGGCAACTTCCGTATTCAGCCGCACTTCCACACCGCGGTCTTTGAGCGCTCTTTTGAACGCATCGATAATATCAAAGCTGTGATCACTTACGGGAAAAACACGATTGCCGCGCTCAATTTTCAACGGAGTTTTATTCGATTCGATAAAATCCATCAGTGCTTTGGAATCCAGTGCGGAATATGCAGAATACAGAAATTTCGGATTGCTTAAGACATTTTCAAAAAAAGCCTCCCGGTCGCAGGCATTGGTAACATTACACCGACCTTTGCCCGTGATAAAAAGCTTTTTTCCGAGTTTTTCATTTTTTTCGAGGAGAATGACTTTTTCTCCCGCATCCGCTGCAGCTGCGGCGGCCATCATTCCGGCCGCCCCGCCGCCGATTACTAACGTTTTCAAAATATCATGCCTGCACAATTTAGAATTAGCCGATTTCAGAATTACCCGGCTATATTATTCTATCACAGAAAGGCCCCGCGGTCATCCGCAAATATTCTTCTTTGCAGCTTCAAGATTCTTAATGACTTTATCGCACCAGGCATCGAATTCGGGATCTTCAACCTGGCATTCCGGATGCGAAAGAACATAATCAATTGTTCTGCGAATGCCTTCCTCAAAACGGATATTCATTGCAAGCCCCGGAACCGCACGATGCAGTTTCGTATTGTCGAACACAACGGAATTGGACTTGTCACCGATCAAAGAACCGGTAAAATCATAATCCCCGCAGTCCGCCAGAAACGAACTTGCAACATAGTAAGGCTTGAATTCCACGTTCAAAACCCTTGCAATCGTTTCGTAAATCTGATTCCAGGTCAGGGTCTCTTCGTTTGTGATATGGAATGCTTCTCCGATGGCATGGGGGTTGCCGAGAAGTCCGATAAATCCTTTCGCGAAGTCC
>CADCOL010000003.1 GCA_902803015.1 uncultured Lachnospiraceae bacterium
AAACCGTTTCCGGTTTTGATTTTACCGGTATAAGAAGTCGCTTCTTTCTTAATCTTGCCCCACTGCGATTTCGCAACGATTGCATAGATAATACCTAAAATACCGTTGAAACCGCCAATGAACCATCCGTAAACGGGAAATGCGGTAAACAGAGCGATGACACCGCTGATGCAGGCAAAGATACCGAATACCAGTCCCACGATTTCTCTTCCGGGGAATACCACTTCCTTCTTCGGTGCTGCCTGGTAAGCCGGGGCCTGAACATTAACATTTACCTGAGGCTGAGGCTGTGCATATACCGGCTGCGCGTAAACGGGTTGTGCATATACCGGCTGTGCGGGCTGTGCATACACGGGCTGTGCAGGCTGTACGGGCTGCGCGTTATTCAGCGGCTGTCCGGTCACAGGATCAAAATTCATGCCGTTATTTCCATCCATAATTATTTCCTCCTTTGTACACTGCAAAAGACTTATCCCAATTCATTAAGTCACGCTAATATTATCATTCCGTACGGGAAATGTCAAAATTTACCTGTTTCCTTACAGATGAATCTCCAGGAATCCTTGCACATTCTCTCCAAATCATATTCCGCCGCCCAGCCGAGCTCTTCTTTGGCTTTCTTCGGGTCCGCATAGCACTGTGCCACATCGCCCGGTCGTCTCGGTTTGATGGAGTAAGGCACCTTCACGCCGTTGGCTGCTTCAAATGCCTTTACGATGTCCAGAACGGAGTATCCGTTTCCGGTTCCGAGATTGTAAATGTTTACACCCGTCGAATCCTTTACTTTCGAAAGCGCCGCCACATGGCCCTTTGCAAGGTCGGTCACATGGATATAATCGCGCACACCGGTTCCGTCCGGCGTATCGTAATCATTTCCGAAAACACCCAGCTCCGGCAGTTTTCCTACCGCAACCTGCATGATGTACGGCATTAAATTATTGGGAATTCCGTTCGGAGACTCTCCGATTAATCCGCTTTCATGCGCTCCGATCGGGTTAAAATAGCGAAGCAGCACGACACTCCATTCCGGATCCGATACCGTAAGATCCGTCAGAATCTCTTCGAGCATCAGCTTGGTTCTGCCGTAAGGATTCGTTGCGGAAAGCGGAAAATCCTCGGTAATGGGCACCGTCTTCGGAACACCGTACACGGTTGCGGAAGAAGAAAAGATGATTCGCTTACAACCGTATTCCCGCATCATGTCACAAAGATTGAATGTGCCTCCCAGGTTATTCTCATAATACTCGAGCGGCTTTGCCACGGACTCGCCGACAGCTTTTAAACCCGCAAAATGGATTACCGCGTCAAAGGTGTTCTCCTCAAAAATCGGACGCAGCTCTTCCTTTACGGTCATGTCCGCTTTGTAGAATTTCGGGCGTACCCCTGTAATCTCTTTGATTTTATCCAATGCTTCTTCTTTGGAATTATAAAGGTTATCGAAGATAACCACTTCATGTCCGGCCTCAATCAGTTCCACACAGGTATGGGAGCCGATATATCCGGTTCCTCCGCTGACAAGAATTCTCATGCTTTTGCCTCCTTTTATGTATTCGAATTTCGTGTTATTTTACGCTGACGCTGACTTTTCCGGGTGTGCCGTTTGCCTTGACAATCAGCCCCACATCCGAAAGTGTTCCGTTTGCCGCAATACTTTTATTGTATTCCTCCGGTGTAATCGTGATTACGTTTCCGGAAACGCTTCCCTTGCCACCCCAGATCTGCTGGATTTCGGCACCGCATCCCAAATCGAGTGTTACGGTCCAGCTTCCGACCGCTGCGGATCCGTTGTTCGTAATCTTAATGCTGTACTGGATACAGGTGGCACTGCCGTCCTTCCAGGAATTGGATTCTTCCACGGAAACCTTTAAATCTCCGTTTTGTCCTGCTGCCGCTTCCTTTCCCTGACCGCCGGGATCCTTTGCAGGTTCCTGTCCGTCCTCTGCTTTGCCGCCGCCCACAGGCGCCTTGCCTTTTGCAAGTCCGGACCCCTGGTCCGAATGTGTGTCATATACTCCGACCAGCCATTTGCCGGACTGGGAAAGTTCTTCATAGGTCCATCCGGAAGTCTTCTGACATCCCGAGGAAATCAGGGAAGAAGATTCCGCCTTATTGGATAAGTTCCATGCAACCATTCCGATTCCGTACTGATCAAGGAGCTTAATCCATTTATTTGCTTCGTCGATATTGTTGTTTCCGTTTCCGGACGCATCGCAGATGCTGAATTCGGAAATCAGTACCGCATATCCCGCATCCTCGGCTTTCTTTACTTTGTTTCGGATATCGTCCTTATGCGTATCGGCATAAAAGTGCACGGCATAGACAATGTTCTCCTGCCCCTTAATCGGATTGCCGATTGCGACATCCACATCCTGGGACCAGTTCGGCGTTCCGACGATAATGATGGCATCCGGGTCGTTCGCACGAATTAAGGGAATCATCTCGTCGGCATATTTTTTTACCTGTTCCCAGGTGGTTCCGCCGTTCGGCTCGTTGCAGATTTCATAAAGGACATTATTGTAATCCGCATACTTCTTTGACATCTCGCCGAAGAAGGCCTTTGCTTCATCCTTGTATACATTGGGATCCAGATCGTGCAGGATATGCCAGTCGATAATCGCATACATACCGGCCTTCGTTGCATACTCGACACCGTCGGTCACCAGTTTTTTCAGTTTCGCCTTATCCCCGCCGGTGCAGTACCCTTCGCCTTCTGCCGTATACATGGCAAGACGTATGGTATTGGCACCGAAATCATCTCTTAATGAGTATAATGCATCCTGATTTACATACTGCGGAAACCATCCGAGTCCGTGCGTGGAAACACCGCAAATCTGAAAATTCTTTCCGGACGCATCCACGATTTGGTTTCCTTTGACGGAAAGCTGTCCGTGAATTTCCACCGGAGTTTTGTCGTCCGCTTTTACCTCTTCCGAAACCGGTTCGGACTTCTCCTCCGATGCTTTTTCGCTTTTCTTCTCCGATTCCGGGGTTTCAGACTCTTTTTCGGACTCCGCTTCGGATACGATTTCGGAAGATCCCCCTTCCGAAGATCCTGCTGCCCCGCCGCAGGAAGAACATCCCGTAGCGGTAAAAAGCAGCGAAACAATCAGTGTCCCCGTCAGAATTCTGTGAATCCATTTGTTTCGACTCATACCTGTTCCTCTTTTTTATTGTCCAGTGCGTTTAATTCTTCCACCTGTTTGCTCGCCTTTTCCCGATGGCCTTTGCCGAAGAGAACGCGAACCTTTCCTTCGGTACCGTCCTTAATACGAACAATATTTTTCCGGTGTTTTACGATAATCACGATACTTGCAACCGTCATAACCAATGCCGACGGAAGGCTTCCGGTATGGAAATACACGAATACCGGGAATGCAATCACCGTGGTAAACGTTCCGACAACTATATAGTTTGTAATCAGCGCCACCGCGATAATAATCACCGCAAGCACAACGGCTATCGGAAAATGAAGCCCCGCAATGACTCCGATATAAGTAGCAAACCCTTTTCCGCCCTTGAATTTTAAGTAAAACGGAAAAATATGGCCGAGCACCGCACATGTTGCCGCAAGATAAGCAATGGCCGGAAGTTCCGGTGCAAGAAATCTCGTAAGCAGTACGGCAGCCGCACCCTTTGCAATATCAAGCGCACCGATTAAGACCCCGAAACGCCACCCCAAAACCATGGTGGCATTCGATGCGCCAAGATTCTTCGAACCGGTTTTTTTAATATCAATGCCTTTGGCCCGTCCGATAAAATAGGACGGGGACAGGCTGCCGATTGCATATGCACAGATTGCAACAATCAGGTACGGAAGTACTTTTTCCATTTCAGGCTCCTTAGACGGCTCCGATACTCTTCAAAATTTCGTTTAGCTTCGATAATCCGTAACACGTTTCGTCTTCTTCTCGCTTCTCGGCAGGGTTCCGACCGGAACAATCGTTACTCTCGGTGTTGCACCGACATAGGTCTTAAATACATAGGCAATTTTCTTTGCCATCTCTTCGAAGCTGACTCTTCCTTCCCCTTCCACGGTAAGTAAGAAGACATCGCAGTTATTGTCGTCATCATGCGCTAAGGTAACACGGTATTCGCTGGTTGCGCCGTCCACCTTTGCAAGCATTTCTTCCACCTGGCTCGGGAACATGTTTACGCCGTGAATCTTGAACATGTCATCGCTTCTGCCCTTGATGACATCAAGTCTGGGATACTTGCATCCGCATTTGCATTCACCCGGAACAATGCGGGAAATATCATGTGTACGGAAACGAAGCAACGGAGCGCCTTCCTTTACCAGCGTCGTAATAACGATTTCTCCTTCTTCGCCGTCCGGAACATTCTCTCCGGTTACGGGGTCAATGATTTCGATATAGAGATAATCATCGAAGCAGTGCATTGCACGCTCGCCCGGACAGTTGATTCCGATACCCGGTCCGTAAATCTCGGTCAGTCCGTAAATATCATAAAGATCGATACCGAGGCCGTTATGGATGGTCTCACGCATCTTGTCGCTCCAGCGTTCGGAACCGATGACACCCTTGGTTAAGTGAATCTGGTCACGGATGCCTCGCTTATTGATTTCCTCGGAGAGCAGAAGTGCATAGGAAGAAGTCGCGCAGAGTACGGTGGATTTTAAATCAATCATCATCTGAATCTGCTTCTCGGTATTGCCGGGTCCCATCGGAACTGCCATGGCGCCGAGACGCTCGCATCCTGCCTGAAAACCGATGCCGGCTGTCCAGAGTCCGTATCCCGGTGTAATGTGGATGCGGTCCTTATTGGTAATGCCTGCCATGCGGTAGCAACGCTCAAACATAATGGCCCAGTCTGCCACGTCCTTTTTGGTATAGGGGATGATTACGGGCTTTCCGGTCGTACCGGAAGAAGAATGAATACGAACCACCTCTTCATCGGGAACCGCCTGAATTCCCAAAGGATATGCGTTTCGTAAATCCTCTTTGGAAGAGAACGGAAGTTTATAAAAATCTTCCTCGGAGGCAATCTCCGTGATTCCCATCTCGCGGTACATTTTTCCGTAATAGCTGTCTCCCGCCACAAGACGTTTTACCTGTTTGTCGACTAATGCAAGCTGTTCTTTACTCGGTTTCATGATTTATTCTCCTTTTTCCGCTATGGCTTTCTGCCGCTTCCTTTCGATTTCCTCTTTTACCGCAAGGAAATGCTTCTCCTCCTCATCGGTCATGCCGCGGCGGTTCATTTCGTGAACCTCCGTTTCGATGCACAATTCCGGATTCGCATTTCTTGCTTTCAAACCTTCCTCCATTCC
>CADCOL010000004.1 GCA_902803015.1 uncultured Lachnospiraceae bacterium
ATATCGCCGTTTAACATACGGTACATATCGCAATCCACTTTCTCGGGTACCAGACGCAGGGTTCCGCGCTGGGTTTCCAGGATATCGCCGATTCCGTAGGATTCAAGCGTCTGCTTTAAGCTACGGATCATTACATCAAGCTGTTTTTGCATCGAGCGGTCATACATACCTTCTTCCCAAAGAAGAGCAAATGCTTCTGCTCTCGTTACGCTGCCGCCCTGGCGGTCCACCAGATATGCCAGAAGCTCTTTTGCTTTGGAGCGGTTAAATACAACGATTTTACCGTCTGCCATAACATCGAAGTTTCCGAACGTCTTTACTTCAACGTGTACACTTGCTGCCTCAGGCGCTTCTTCCTTTACGGAATTCTCCATCCGCTTTACTTCCATTGCATGTTCCAGTTCTTCCGTTAAACGGTCCTTGCCGACGGGTTTTAAAAGATATCCCGACGCATGCATCGCAAATGCCTCCACGGCATATTCGGAATAGCCGGTCAGAAAGACAATCGAAACGTCCGGACAGCGGCTTTTGAGTTCCACTGCCATGGCGATTCCGTTCATTTCCGGCATATCGATGTCCAAAAGCGCTACATCGGCTTCATTCTCATCAAAATAGGCCAACGCCTCTCTCGCATCGGTAAAACTCTGAACATCCTCCACAAACGGAAGGGATTTTACCATGGAAACCGTCAGATCCAGAACCAGTTTTTCATCATCCACACAAACGACTCTCACTTCTTTTCCTCCTTTACCGGGATACGCATGATTATCTTGGTGCCGACATCCGGAACACTGTCTACCTCAAAAGCTCCGTGACATATATTCTCTATTCTTTCTTTGACATTTCGAAGCCCGATATGGGATCTGCCTGTTTCATCGGGTTTTAACGGTTTGTCAAAATCAGGAACAAAACCTTTTCCGTTATCCTCAATCTCCACAATATGAAATCCTTCCTCTTTATAGGATTTGATATTGATGATTCCCTCCTTACGAATGCGCACACCGTGTCGGATTGCATTCTCCACAAGAGGTTGTACGGAAAGAGCGGGAAGCGAAAAATCCCGGTCTTTCAAATCATAATGAATGGAAATGGACGGGAAACGGACCTGTTCGATTTCCGCATAAATCTTTGTATGTTCCATCTCCTTCTCGAACGGAATCAAATCTTCCTTGTCGAGGGAGTCGATGTTCTGTCTTAAATACACGCCGAACTGCTGCGTGATATCCGCCGCTTTCTCCGGATTCGTGATGCAGAGTGCCTGAATCGTGGAAAGCGTATTATATAAGAAGTGCGGCTGAATCTGCGAAACCATGATACGGATTCGCTGCTCTGCCTTCAGCGCACGCTCGTGTTCGCGCACAAACTGCAAATGCAGCCAGATATAGTAGAAAATACAGCACCCTACGGTCGTGGTGGTAAGGAAGCTTAAGTCCTTCGTTCCGCCCCAGAAAACATCCAAAAGTACGGCAATTACGATCAGAATACTGCAGAAAATCGGAATGAGAGCCTCCATGTTTTGCAATTTACGAAACTGCCTGAACGTACTGAACATTAAATATCCAAGGTACGCAAAACTTATGACGAATGCGGAATAACCGAGTAAACCACGATGAAAATTTCCGTCTTCTACACGGAATGTAATCACCACATTCGGTATCAGGGCCGTCCAGTACAAAATTCCGTTGAGACCGACCGGAATCCAGTAAATCCACGAAAACTTAAAATCATCCACAATCAGGATAAACAATGCCAGAATAGCCGGGCGGATACTGTATCCGACAATTCCGAATATGTTTCGCATGATATCCGGTGTTCCTTCTCCCTGACAGAAATCAAGTACCACCAGGCAGGTCACCAGGACAATAATCTCAAGAAGCCTTCTGCGCTTCTTCTGATCAATGTAAGCGTCCAGACTGACCGCAAAAGTCAATCCAAACAATTGCAGCATACAAGCCCATAATTTCAGTATAATGTCCTGTACGTCCCGATCCATGATTTCCTTTCGTGTTGTTTCCTTTTACTTCGTTCCGCAAATATATCTTGCCACATACACCCCGCTCGCGGATGCGTGCGAAAGCGAATGCGTTACGCCCGAGCCGTCACCGATGACGAAAAGTCCCTTGTGGCAGGTCTCGAGATTTTCGGACAATTCCACTTCCATGTTGTAGAACTTGACTTCCACGCCGTAAAGCAGTGTATCGTCGTTCGCGGTTCCGGGGCAGATTTTATCGAGTGCGTAAATCATTTCGATAATACCGTCCAGGATTCGTTTGGGAATCACAAGACTCAAATCGCCCGGCGTAGCATTTAAAGTCGGTGTTACGAATCCCTCGCGGATACGCTCGTCATTACTTCTGCGGCCTCTTACCAGATCGCCGAAGCGCTGTACGATAACGCCGCCGCCAAGCATGTTCGAAAGTCTCGCGATACTCTCGCCATACCCGTTCGAATCCTTAAAAGGCTTCGAGAAATGCTTGGATACCAGGAGCGCAAAATTCGTATTCTCGGTATGTTTGGACGGATCTTCGTAACTGTGACCGTTCACGGTTACGATTCCGTTGGTGTTCTCGTTAACGACCGCGCCGTGAGGATTCATACAGAAAGTTCTGACCAAATCCTCGAATTTCGCGGTACGGTAAACTATCTTGCTTTCGTATAATTCATCGGTCAGGGAGGCAAAAATCTCCGCCGGGAGTTCCACCCGGACGCCGATATCGACACGGTTTGATTTCGTGGGAATCGCAAGGTCGTTGCAGACGGTCTCCATCCACTTCGAGCCGCTCCTGCCCACGGAAATGATGCAGTTTTTGCAGGTGTATTCGCCGTCTTTTGTGAAGACGCGGTAGCCTGCGCCTGCTTCCGCAAAGGCATTGGAGGTATTTTCTGCCCCCGTAATCCTCTCAACCTTCTCTACAGGCGTACGGAAGAAGAATTCGACCTTCTTACTCAGCTCGTTGTAGAGGTTCTCCAAAACCACATAATTTATGTCCGTGCCGAGATGACGAACCTGCGCATCCAGAAGATGCAGGCCGTTTTGTAAGCACATGCGCTTGATTTCGCTGTTTGCGGTCGAGTAAAGCTTCGTTCCCTCGCCACCGTGGGATAAGTTAATCTCATCCACGTATTTCATCAAATCAATGGCTTCGTTCTTACCTATGTACTCAAAAAGGGTACCGCCGAACTGATTCGTGATATTGTATTTGCCGTCCGAGAACGCTCCTGCGCCGCCGAAACCGTTCATGATGGCACAACTCTCGCAACCGATGCAGGACTTAATCCTGACACCGTCAATCGGGCACTTTCTCTTCTCAAGAGCATTTCCCGCTTCAAAAACCGCAATTTTTAAATCACGATTTAATTTTATCAATTCGTATGCGGAGAAGATTCCGCCCGGTCCTGCTCCTACGATAATCACGTCATAATTCATATTTGTCCCCCCGAACAACACGAATAACACAGAAAGCATCCGCTTCTGTGAAAAAAAACATTTTTACACCTTATTATATTATATTTATGTCAACTGTGCAAGTATTCCGACCGGGTTCCGGACGGATGTCTGCGGAAGCTGCGGGGTTATGCGCGTGTCTCTACAAGCTCAACGATATCTCCGACCGTGCGCATCTTCGGCAGGTCGTCGTTGGTGAGGCTCACGCCGAATTCGCCCTCAATTGCCATTGCCATGTAAAGCATCGCGATGGATTTCATTCCGATATCTTCAACCAGACGCGTTTCCTCCGTGATGGAAGAGGTATCGATTGCTCCGTCATAAACCTCCGAGAGGAGGACTTTTAATCTGTCCAATGTGCTGTCCATATGTATTCCTTTCTCAAACTCCGGTTGCGCTCTTCTTTCCGGCCGGCGCATGCTTCTTAATATACTCGTAATATGCATGCTCGCATTCATGCATCTTTTCTTCGCAGATATCCGTCAGACGCTCAATATCCGCCATCGAAGGCATCTTCTTATCACAGTAATCCTTAATGCGGAACTCTTCGCCGACAATTAATGTCGCACGGTTGTACCACTTCGCACCCTTCTTAACATATACCGGCAGAATCGGAACTCCCGCCTGCCATGCCATCAGAATGGCGCCGGATTTTAGTTTCTTGATTTCGCCGTCGCGCTCAAGTCTGCCCTGCGGAAACATTAATAAATAATGCCCGCGTTTCATGATGTTGACAGCCTTTCTTACCGCATCGATATCCGAAATGTTACGGTCGATTCCGATGCATCCGCACCCTTTTAAAAGCGTGGATTTCAGTTTCTTTCCCATTGCCAGTTCGCCGGCTAAGTACCACATTCTGCGTCCCATCGTGATACCAATGATAACAGGATCGGTGAACGAAGAGTGGTTTGAAACCACGAGCGCGCCGGACTTTTTATTCGGGCGTTTGTTTGAAATATAGATCTTTCGCGGTCTGTAAATCAGGCCGTAGGACATGCTTGCAAAGATACGCGGCAAGTCCATGGCGAGGAACTTGATGTCCACGGCGTGGTCCTTCTTTACCTCTCCCGGTTTCTTATTATTCCTGTTTTTGTTTATTTCCGAATTTGACATTATTGTTGTGTAACTACTCTTTCTGTTTATTTGCGCGCTTCAGCCGCCAGGCGTTTCTCAAGTTCTGCCTTGAGCTCGTTATTTTTACCTTCGAGAATCTTGGTCAGTCTTCTGACTTCATCTCCCGAAGGAACTTTCATATCCGTATAATCGCGAATGTGAATCTCTTCGCCGATAATTACATGCACACGTTTTCCGAATCCGTAATTACCGTCCAAATAAACCGGTACTATCGGCGCATCGGTACGAAGCGCAAGCATTGTAATTCCGGGCATGAACGGGAACGGCACGCCGTTTACCGGCAGTCTTCCCTGCGGGAACACGCCGACGGTTTTTCCCTGATCAAGGAGCTTTAATGCCTGCCTGATGCATGCAAAACTGTGCGCTTCACGGTCCACATAAATTCCTCCCATGGAATATAAAAACCAGGAAAAGAATTTACTCTTCTGGAAGAGCACTTCGCCCATCAGCCAGTGAATGGTACGGAAGAAAAACACTCGCATATAGAACGGATGATCCCAGAGGGACGTATGGTTCGACATTACGATACACGGCTTCGGGAGCCTGTAATGTTTCTTCTTCGGATCCATATAATAAATCTTCGGCATCATATAAAAGATGGCCGTCGGAAATCCCGTAATCTTGACGAACCCGACGAGGGGCTCGATGGTCTTATCTTTCATTTCTGATTTATTTCCTTACTTCCTAATTTCTTACTACTTTTTTGTACTACACATGTAGTATGTTTATCGGGCTGTCTTATCAGAAGAGATTCTCCCCTTCCGTTTCTTTCTTGGCGGCAAGTCCCGTCACGATGTCACGCATCGTGTAATACTTGCCTTCCACAGGGCCCTCCACATCTATGTTGAATTCATTGCACACTTTAATCAGAATTCCGTAATACGTAATCGAATCGCAGCCGAGATCGTTCATCAGATGCGCATCGTCGCCGATTTCTTCCGGCTTCTTCCCGGTTCCTTCCGCGATAATCGCACGCACCTTATCCGCGATTTCTCCGGTTAA
>CADCOL010000005.1 GCA_902803015.1 uncultured Lachnospiraceae bacterium
ACCTGTAGTTTCATCGCGGTCCGGATAATCCTCCAACGGTTCGGGTTTCTTCACCTGATAAATGTATGTACGGTCAAACTTCGTTTCCCCCAGTTCGATTCGATGATTGAAACCATTAATCATCTCCTGTTCGAGGCCACGGTTACGGTATTCGTGCTTGATTTCGAATGCCAGGTTGTCAATTTGTTCGTCATTAAGAAGAGCCTCAAATTTCTCCGCATTCATGAATTCACCGTTTCTCAATTGCGCATATATTGCTTCCATGGCAAGGGAGCGATAGAAGCTTTCCATGAATGCATCGTCGGCAACAACTTTGCCCTTTTGTGAAATCGCTGCGGATTTAATTCTCTCTTCTTTGCGAAGCAGATATGCAAATCTCGCAATGCTGTGCTCGGTTTTATCCATGGAAACATAAGGACGGTTGTCGAGCGCATTCTCAAGATGACAATCGAGGCGGTAATCCAGCTCGGCGGCAAAGCCCATACGCTTCTTTGTAATGTCCGCCCATTCGATGCTTCTTCCGTTCGCACGCTTGTATTGTCTGGCTTCATCCTGCTTACCGAGTCTGTAAGTCTTTGCTGCATCCTTTGCTGCCTTGATGAGTTCAATATACTTGTCCGCTTCTTCATCGGTCAGCTTTCCGGGATGTTCTTTTGCGAATTTTTCCAGTTCTTCCAGACATGTTCTTAATGCCTTAAAATTCGTGGAAGATTTCTGGAATGTTCCGTCGACCTCGTTTAAGTCATCCATGATGTCCTTTAACTGGTCCGGTCTTGAAAGTCCCTTCATGCCGTACGGATCGAGGATGTTGTCCGCCGCAAAACTCGGAATGTACACCTTCTTCTTTTCGCCGGTATAATCATACAGGCAGACATGCCCCTTATATTTATTTGTAAAATCGACAACCTTCTTTGTCAGCTGAACCTTTAACAGGCGGTCATTGTGGACTTCCGCATCGGCAATCTCATTGTGGAGATCATTAAAATCCTTCTCGAAATCATCCACCTGCTGCTTAAGAGCATTGTATTTATTTTCCAGATCGGTTCTTTTTTCACCGGGCTCCAGTAACTCATACTCTTCCCTCATTTGATTAAGAAGTCTTCTCTGAAGATTGATCTCACCCTTTGTGGATCCGATGAAACTCATGATGGCGAGTTCATCCGCTTTCCAGCCGTTTTCCAAAGCCTTAATCTGGTATCTTAAACCATCCACTGCGGCTCTGTTATGTCCGCGCATTTTTTTCAGACTCACATCCGTAATCTCGGAAAGCTCATTCTGAAGAACATCCGTGAATTCCGGGACATCACCGTTTTGATCCATCAGATTTTCGTGAAGACTTACAAGCTTATCGTAGTTATTGATGAAATCATTTAAGGCATTATAGTAATCTTCCTGGAACTTCTCTTCGTTTCGTTTTCCCTGAAAATTATCAAGATCCTTCTGTCTTTGATACTGCAATTCCACGATTCGGCGAAGTCCGTGAAAATGATCCAGAAGCGCCTTCTCAAGATCCGGATTATTCATTTCACCCTTACGGTCATATACGGTAAAACCGGCGCCGTAGTGTTTCACCAACTGCTGTAGCGAAGGGTTGTCAAGAATCGCACGAATCATATCTCCGTTTTCCGGATTTGCAACATATATATCGTCTTTTTCGAAATCGCTGTATTTTCCTGTTGCCCGGTCCTGTGCCGACTTAATATCGGCATCCCATTCCTTGAATGCCTTTTTGGCAAATACAACCATATCATCGGGAATCAAACTATTGCTGAGATCAATTCCCTCGATGCGATCATCTGAATGAAATCGGTTAACAGAGTCCTGAATCTTTGTCTCGACTTCCAAAATCTGATTCGTTCTCTCTTCTCCAAGATAATTCAAAAAGAAATTACCGGCCTGGGTTCTGAATTTTGACATCTGATAAAATGTTACTTTGCTGTTGTAATTGGGATATTTTTTCTCCAGCAATCTTCTTGTTCTTGGCATGGTTTAGCCTCCTTATTTGTTGACTTCTATTACGGCACTTATACATTTCACGGGGTTTTGCGGGCGCCTTTTGGCACCCTGCAGAGTACAGAATAACCCATGCTGTCCAACAGATGTCCAACATGGGTTAAAAAATATTTATATCAGTTCTGTGTCAACTCCAGCGTCTCTCCCGGCGCAAGGATGATGCGGCCCGGCACATCGAAAGTTTCTGCAAGCTCGCGGTCAAAATTATTCTGCGGATCCGCGGGAATCATGTGATACGGAATGCTGTGCTTTGCGCCGACCAGCTTCGCGCACTCGATGGCTTCGCTCATATCCATGTTGTACACGCCGTCGCAACAGAAAAATGCATAATCAAGATCTCCAAGTTCCGCCATCTGCGGTGTCTTCGACGTATCGCCGGAGAAGTAAACCGTTATGCCGTCCGCGAATGTAAGCACATATCCGACGCACTCTTTTACGTTGTGATTTTTATTGTATCCCGCTTCCACTGCCTGCACTTTAACGAAGCCGTAATCGAAACTCTGGTGTTCGCCGCCTTTCAAGGCTTCCTTCCAGGTGATGATTTCACAGCCGGGATTCTTTGATTTAATCAAATCCGTCTGTGTGTGGTCAAAATGCGAATGCGTAATCAGAATCAAATCTGCGGGCAAATCATACCCGTCCCCTGCGAACGGATCGATGTAAATTACCTTGCCGTC
>CADCOL010000006.1 GCA_902803015.1 uncultured Lachnospiraceae bacterium
TCGATGATTTTTTCGATTTCGTTTGCGGATCGGTTCGACTGCTCCGCAAGCTTCTGAATTTCACTTGCAACAACCGCAAATCCGCGTCCCGCCTCGCCTGCACGTGCCGCCTCGATGGAAGCGTTCAGGCTTAACAGGTTGGTCTGCTCCGCGATTCCGGTAATCATTTCAACCGCATTACGGATTTCCGCAACGGATGCATTCGTTGCGTTCGTCTGCTCGTAAATCGTCTCGACGCTCTCACGCGTCTTGTTGTTAATCTCGCTTAATTTATTCAGAATCGCCATCGCCTGGCTTCCTGCGTTGTCCATGTCAACCGCATTCGCACGAAGGGATTCCACCTCGCGTGTGGTCTCTTTAATCATGTCTCCCATGATTGCCACGTTGTCCATCGCGGTCTGGGATTCGCCCGCCTGCGAGGACGCACCGTCGGAGATTTCGGAAATTGCTTTCTCAACCTGTCCGACACTTTCGGAGGAATTCACCGCGCCGACCGTCATGTCGCCGGACGCATCATAAAGATGCGCAATCGCCTCGGAAAGCTCTCCGGAAATGCCCTGCAGCTTGTCGGTCAGTTCCAGAACGGATCTGGACATACCGCCGCACTCATCGTTTAAAGATGTGTAATTGTCAAGCGCACGATTCTTACGGAAATCCAGTTTCGCAAGTTTTTGTATGGAGAAGTTGATGATACTGATCGGCCGCATCATTCTTGCAATGAGCATAATCGCAAGCGAAAGAACTACAACGATAATGCCAAGGCAGGACAGAATGGAACGAATCAGATTCCGGCCCGTAATGTTCTGCACTTCCGCCTTATCGGCCGTCAGCACAAAGATAAAATCGGAGTCGTCGGACACATAGTACGTTACGACTTTTTTCGTGCCCTTATAAACGGTCTCCTTATATTCCGGCATCGGATGCAGACCTGCTCTGACGTCGTCTGCAACACCCTTGATAACTTCATTCTCGACAGGAGCGCCGATACGGTCCACATCGGGATGATAGATGATGGTGCCGTCCGCACTTACTACATAACAGTAACTGGAGGGAAAATCGCGCACGTTGACGCTCGCAATCAAACCGCGAAGCGCTTTGGGATCCAAAACGGAATCGCCGTGCAATTCCTTGGCGGCGTCAATGCTTTCGCCGGCAAGAACCGCAACGTCAATCATATAATCTTCAATGACATCCGAAGTAATGGCAATCTGTTTCGGAATAAAAATGCCGCCCATGACGAGTGCCATAATCAGCACGGATGCAATGACGATGGCAACCGTTTTGCCTCTTAAGGATTTAAACATCCCCATAAGTTCCCTCCTGTTAACTCACGCATCCAAGCGTAAGCCACAACATCACAACAGGTATCGACACCTGTTAAAACTACGCGTTCTTACCGCAGCACTTCTTGTACTTCTTACCGCTTCCGCAAGGGCAGGGATCGTTCGGATAAACGCGGTCGCCCTTGATGATGGTAGTGGAAGATTTCTGTCTCTTGTAGAGTTCTGCTCTGGTTGCTTCGTCGTAGATTGCGTCCCACTCTTCCAAACCGTAGAGCCAGTCTGCATCTGCGGCAACCATGTTCATGTATAATTTTTCTTTATCGAATTTCAGGGAAACTTCGGTGTCCGCTTCCATGGTCTCGATGGGGTTCTCGGTAACGAGGGACTCCTGAATACCGTCCAGGAAACCGGTCATGTAGGAAATGGTCGTGTTGTATTTTTCAGCCAGTTCCTTAACGGTTCCCTTTACTTCCTCATCGGGATTCTTTAAAAGCTCCTGATAGATTTCCTTCTCTTTCAGGAAATATGCCTGCCACAACTTGGACATCTTTACCTTGTCCGGTTCCTGATACGCTTTCTCTCTCCATGCATCCAATAAAGCCATTGTTTTTCTCCTTCTGGTCAGCGAATTCTAATGCGAAATCATTCGCTCTTTACAAAAAAATTACTTGGTATTGTGCTTCGTCCGAAAACGAAACACAATATCAAGTATGATTATATACCTTTTTGATCGTCATGAAAAGGTATTTTAACTGATTTTTATTGCATTTTTATTGATTTTTGCGCTTTTTAACCGCCTCGCTTAACAAAAATTCGATTTGACCGTTGACGGATCTGAAATCGTCCTCCGCCCATTTCATAATATCATTGTACAAAGACGGGGAAAGGCGCAGCAGGATTTGTTTCTTGTCTTCTTTTTCTTTCTTTTTATCCGGCTCCATGCCCGCCTCCTTCCAAAATAGTTAGTATATGCTACCACTGTTCACAATCGGCTGGGCCTCCTTGTTGCCGCAAAGCACTACCATCAGGTTGCTGACCATCTGCGCCTTGCGCTCGTTGTCAAGCGTAACAACATCTTTCGCGGAGAGCTGATCGATTGCCATTTCCACCATGGATACTGCGCCTTCAACGATTTTACGGCGTGCTGCGATGATTGCAACGGCCTGCTGTCTCTGGAGCATTGCAGCTGCGATTTCTTCGGAGTATGCAAGGTGAGTGATGCGGACTTCAAGGATCTGAAGGCCTGCACCGATTACACGGTTCTGCAGCTCTGCTTTCATGCGATCTGCAACTTCCTGGGAGCTGGAACGTAAGGTTTTCTCAACGATTCCGTCGCCGTCCTCGTCCATGTCATCGTAAGGATACAATCTTGCGATGTTACGGATTGTGGAGTCGCACTGGATTGATAAGAAGTTTCTGTAGTTTTCAACCGAGAATACCGCTGCGGTCGGATCTACAACCTTCCAAACAACTACGGCACCGATGATGATCGGGTTACCGAGAATATCGTTTACTTTCTGCTTCTGGTTGTCGAGGGTGTTTACCTTTAAGGAAACCGCCTTCGGTCCAACGCTGGTCATCTGTCCCTGGCTGTTCATCACAACGCCTCTTGCCGGATTAAAAATCTGAGCAAACGGGTTTACGAAGAAGAAACCGGGTTTCTTTAAAGTTCCGTAATACTTACCGAATACGGTGAATACCAGTGCTTCGTTCGGTCTTACGGTTTTCAGTCCTGCGAAGAAAATGCAGAA
>CADCOL010000007.1 GCA_902803015.1 uncultured Lachnospiraceae bacterium
GAAAAGCTGATTATTGATGATATCAATCATCGAATCAAACTGGGTGAAACGAAGTTTGACCGTACATACATTTATCAGGTGAAGAAAACCGAACCGTTGGAGGATTATCCGGACCGCGATGAAACTACAGGTGTAAGTCAAATCGAGGAACTCGAGCATGAATACGGTATTGCGCAGGAGAATACTATATACGATCTTGCGAGACAGAAGAGAAACGAAAAACCGAATGTCGTCAAAACCGATGAGGACCTTCTGTATCCCGAAAACGGATATCTGAAGAAGGTTCGTGCCTATATGGCATCGGAAATCGAAGGAAAGGGCGAGTTTAACGCAGAGGGTATCATTAAGCTGAATCAGAATGCTCCGGCAGAGAATCCTTTGTTCAATGAACTTGTTGCAGATTACAATGCAATAATGAATCTGGAGCTGCAAAGACTCGCAAAAGACCGTTTCGGATGGCAGGAAGGGGAAGAAAACGCATTCCTTCAGGATTACGCAAAAGCCTTATCAAACATGGAGGATAAGTTTAATGCGTATGAGGAAGATAAAGTATCGAAGGGATTAAAAGTCTCAGCGCTTTATAATAATACGAAAAATGCGCTTTCTGCACGAAACATGCAGCTTGAAGGGGTACAATCCGTCCGCGAAGTATTTAAGGAGAAGGCGGAATTGCCGGATCCGAATCAGATTCTTTTAAGCGATATTCCCGACGGAGAGCTTTCGGATGAACAGCTGCACGAATATGTCCGTCAGTATGTTACGAATCTGTTTAACAAAGTATCCGGCGATGAGATGGCACAAGAGAATGTCCAGAAATACAACTTCATGGATAAAGCCATGAAAAGCCTGGCAGATGACATGAATCTTTCCGGCATGACAGGAAAGGAATTAAAAGAGTTCCTTACAGAAACTTCCAAAGAGACCGAGAATAAGACGAATACATTCCTTGACTGGATTAAAATGGCGGATGCGTATTACACCGTTAATTGGCCGGGAGAAATCGCCACCGATGAGATGAAGGAACTGGCAAAAGAATATGAGCAGATTGTTTCCGACCGCAAAGAAAGACAGGAAAGCGAAGAGGCCGAAAAGAGATTCCTGGCACAGGAAGGGCTTGTTGATTTTAAACCCAGAGAAATTCTTACCTCCGATAAAAATGCCATGGATTATCTGACGGAAATGATGGCGAAGGAAGCGGACTTAAGAGTAACACTGATTCATGGCAGAAAACAGGCAATTGAAAAAGGTGATGATGAGGTTAAGGCTTACGAGGATAAAATCCTCTTCTCCGTATGCAGATCCATTTACATGGAAATGCTCAGAAACCGTTACGAAGTAAAAGGCGGTATGGATGACGCGGCGCTGGAGGCAAACGAAAAGAAATTCCGCATCGCGATTTCACACGGATTCAGGGATAATGAGAATATTCAGGCATTTACCGACCTGATGAACAAGGGTAAGTTCGGCGAGCATTTTAAAGAGGCCATTCATGTTCTTATTGAGAAAAACAACGGCGTGATTGAGCATAAGGATGCTTTAAAGGCCAGAGATTATGCGCTTTTCAAGGCTTATAGTGATTATATGCCGGATCCCGTGATGGTGAAGGACGAAAATGGCAACAGCAGAGTCAGTGAGAACAGCCCGAAGCCGAATTTTGAAAAGGCGTCCAATATTATCAGTCTTGCGGAAGCATTCGGCTCCAAGGCACTGGATTTCACAGAGGGTATCCGGATGCCGATTGACAAGAACAGTCCGGACCTTAAGGATGTAAACATCGCGGTTGAGTACAAGACAAGAGCCGAGATGAAGCAGGAACCGCCGAAAGCACCGACGTTGTAAATTTAAAATTGCCAAAGAGGAAGGGGCAGCCCTTCCTCTTTTTTATTGATATTAATGCGGTATTTGCTGAAGAAATATGGAATAAAGTATGGTATAATGTTATGGAGTATAAACTTGCATATGAGTATGCATGGAGAAAACGTATATGAGAAATGACATAGCCTCAAAAGCGTGTTTTGGAAAACAGATAATTAAAGGATTATTCGTCCTCGCGCTTGCCATGATTATGGTTATGGCGATGGCGGGATGCAAGAATAAGAAACCTGCTTCTCAGGGCGGCACTTCGCAGATGCCGGAAGCCACCTCAGAGGACATGACGGAGACGTCGGAAGGTACCTCCGTA
>CADCOL010000008.1 GCA_902803015.1 uncultured Lachnospiraceae bacterium
AAGTGCCAAGAAGTAATCAAGAATGTTACCAATCAATCCGATGCATGGACTAAGGATTATACAGAAGTAAAGTCCAAGCTTACAGAAGCAAAGGCAAACCTCGAAAGTGCGAAAGCAAAAGTTGAGCAGTACAAATCCGGTCTCGGCAATGGCTACGATAAAGACACAACCGAGCTTCGTGCGGAACTTTCCGCAGAGCAGGCACAGGATGCCATCGATGAATTAAAGAAATACGAGAACGGTCTGATTGCTCCGTTCGACGGCGTGGTTACCGTTATGGCTTACACCGAAGGCGATACCGCGGCAGCAGGTACTCCGATTGTTACCTTCTCCAGTCTTGATGATGTACACGTAACACTTGGTGTCGGCAAGTCCGATCTTGAGAAGATTAAAGAAGGCATGGACGTTTCCATCACCATGTTAAAGAACGAATACAAGGGTAAAATCGTTACCATCAACCGTTCCGCAGTTCAGACCGGAAACACCGGCGCACAGGTAGCCGTTACGATTTCCGTGGACAACCCGGATGACAATATTTACTTAGGTCTGGATGCAAAGTGCAGAATCCTTACCTCCTCCGTAAAAGACGTCAAAATGATTCCTGTGGAAGCTGTTAACCTGGATGATGTCGGCGAGTTTGTATTTACCTTCAATCCCGCAACCATGACGGTTGACAAAAAGTATGTAACGACCGGTACCAGCTCCGAGATTTACATTGAAATCAAAGACGGTCTGACCGATGACGATATCATCGTAACCAATTACACCGGCGTACTGGAAGCGGGCAAGATGGCAACACCTTCACCGGAATCCATGGCACTGGTTCAGGGAGAACTTAAGAAATAAGAATTAAAGCAAGCGAAGATTAAATATGGGACAGTTCTTTGAATACCTAAAAATTTCATTTAAGAGTATCTGGGATAACAAGATGCGTTCCGTCCTTACAATGTTCGGTATTATCGTCGGAATCTCCTCGGTGATTGCGGTGGTAGCCCTCGGAAACGGAATCAAGGGAACCATTACCGGTGAGATGAACTCGATGTTCGCATCCCAGGTATATATCAAAGCGGGAACGACGACGGAGGTCTATGAGGATGCAATCATGAACCGCGAAGACGTGGATGCGGTTCGAGAGAGCGTGGATCATATCATGGTTTTTTCCATGGATGACGGTTACTCAATGGAAGCGCTTACGCCCCGCGGAGAGAAATACACATATGTAGTTCCCTGTAACGAAACCTATGTAAAAGCGGAAACCAACAAGTTTGTCTGCGGACGTTTCTTCAACAAGGATGAGTATGACGAGGCAAAACATGTCTGCGTAATCAATGAAGCGGGCGCAAAGGATATCTTTGGACACACATCCGTTCTCGGACAGACGATTACGCTACGGTTTGACAGCGGCAAGGAAGCCGACTTTACCATTGTCGGCGTCAGGGCAAAGAGTGAATCGGCGCTGTATGCCATGGGTGGTGAATCGACAGAGCTTCGTATTCCGTATACAACATTTGCCAATGAATATGGAATCGGACCGGATGACGACCACTTTTACAGTGTCCTTTTAATGCCGGATTCCCAGAATAATTCAAAGGAAGTAATCCGCAACACCATCCGGAAAATCGAAGGACGAAAAGGTCTTCGCGGTAAGAAGCGAATCACCTACACCAGTTTCGATTCCTATATGGATCAGATAAATATGATTATCAACGGCGTAACGATTTTTATCTCGTTCGTTGCAGCAATCTCCCTTGTGGTCGGCGGTGTCGGCGTTATGAACATCATGCTCGTATCCGTTACGGAACGTACGCAGGAGATTGGTATCCGTAAAGCGCTCGGCGCGAGGGTTTCCTCGATTATGATCCAGTTCCTTGCGGAATCTGCGGTGCTGACTGCCGTAGGCGGTACGCTCGGTATACTAATCGGATATCTGGGTGCGGAACTGCTCTGCTTTATCGCAAGTAAGGTAATTAAAATGAACGTGGTTGCAACCATTCATCCGTTAATCGTTCTCGGTGTAGTGGCATTCTCTGCAGTCATCGGTATGTTCTTCGGAATCTACCCGGCGAAGAAAGCAGCGAAGTTAAGCCCGATTGAGGCATTGAGACAGGAATAAAATCAAGTCAGACAAAGTCAGGAGATTAACAGTTTCATGGGAAAGTTTCTTGAATACTGGAAAATGGCATATTTTAACATCCGCATGAATAAAGTAAGAGCCTTTCTTACCATGCTGGGTATCATCATCGGAATCGCATCCGTGGTCGGAATTCTTTCCATCGGTAACGGATTTTCGAACTGGGTATCGGGTTCCTTAAACGGCCTGATCGGTTCGTACTTCCAGATTTATTCAAACGGTGAAAAGGCTGTTCCGAGAGAGGTCATCGAACGTATGGTGGACAAATATCCGGAAATGACCGGATATACCGAAGACATCGGCATCACCGGATATGTGGTAAGCATGAAAGGCGAAGAACTCGAAACCCTGATCAGTGCAGGTACTCCGGAACGCCAGGTCTCCAACAAGAACGAGCTTTTGTACGGAAGAGAGTATGATCAGAACGATTACGACAATGCAAGCAATGTCGTTGTGATTGATACATATGCTGCGAAGAAGATTTTCGGAAGGGAAAATGCAGTCGGTGAGATTCTTCATTTCCAGCACCGGCGCAGAGGAGAAGTGAATTTAAAGGTTATCGGAGTCCGGAAATCCACACGTCAGGATAATGAGAAAAAGAAAGACACCGTCGGTGAGGACGGTGCGGACAATCAGCTGATTGTTGTCATGCAGGATGAAAGACTTCAGATGGAGATGCCGTCCACGGTTCTTTACAGAATGTATTCCGATCTGCTCGATCCGAATGAACTTTCCAGTGTCATTGTTTTCGTGGATGAACCCGCGCATGTTGCGGAAATGTGCCAGAAAGGCAAAAGATACATTGAAGCGGCAACCGATACCAGAGGAGAGAATGCTTTTACGGCATATGAACTGACCTCCGCGATTTCTTCCATCAAGGGCGTGCTCGGCGGCATTACCGCATTCGTTATGATGGTTGCGGCAATTTCCTTATTCGTCGGCGGTGTCGGCGTTATGAACATTATGCTTGTATCGGTAACCGAGCGAACCCGTGAAATCGGTATCCGTAAATCGCTGGGAGCAAGAACTTCTTCAATTATGTGGCAGTTCTTAATCGAGTCCGGTCTGATTTCGCTTACCGGCGGAATCATCGGAATCATCATCGGATATATTTTCTCCATTCTTGCCTGTACGATCGCGCATGCGGTTAAGAATTCGATTACCATGACACCGGACTTCAATATCCTTCTGATTCTCGGAATCGCGGTATTCTCGATGGGAATCGGCGTGTTCTTCGGACTCTATCCCGCAGGCAAGGCAGCAAAAATGACACCTATTGATGCGCTTCGCCACAAGTAAGTTATAGTGAGTGGCGATTGCAGCGTCCCCTACCATACCCTAATAGAAAACTCCACCCACATTCGTGGGTGGAGTTTTTTTGAAAAGTTTCTTCGTAAGAGCGGGTGCCCGTGGATTGTTATTTCTCTGCGTCTTCAGGTTCGAGGAGGGCGGTGTGCTGCGGGGCGACGAATTTAACGCCCGACGGAATCAGCCGGATATCGAGTGTGGTCTCTTCCGGCGCGAAGCCCTCGCCGTCCACGTTTAAGCTGAAGCGTGCGTGATCTTTTCTCGTGATGATCATGCGGCGTCCTTTTACCATCGTATAGCGGTCCTGGATGTCGGCATTCTTCCCGAAATACAATTTCATATAAGTTTCTGCCGCCTTGGTCGAATGCATCTGATGGAAGAGGAAAATATTCATAATGCCGTCGTCCGGATAGGTTTCGTCGGAAACCGTTATCCGGTTTCCCAAGACCCTGCCGTTCATGCAAAGCACCATCGCATAGTGCCCGGAATAATCGGTGCCGTCGATGGAAATCTCATAGCTGGTATCCACGTTTCGCAAAAGGTCGTAGGATACACCGAGACCGTATGCTGCGGTGGAACTGGTTTCCGAAATCAGGGAAAAGAGGCTTTCCGTTTCGAAGATGCTGTTACCGATGCCGATATTTACGAAGTCCAAGGCCTTGCAACTGCCGACCACTTTGATGTAATCAAGCTCATCCACGCGACCGTCCAGAAGATTCTCGATGTTCCTAAAGCCGCGGTTTCCGTCTTTGTAACATTTTAAAAAGTCGTTGGAAAGACCGGTCGGATAGCAGGCAATCTGGCGGTTCGGCTCATCATCCATTCCGGAGAGCGTCTGTGTTAAGGTTCCGGAGCCGCCGATGCAGTAAAAACGGATATCTTCGTCGGTGAAAAGAGAGCACATTTTTTCCGCAATGAAGCGCTCATATCCGTTGTATTCGGATATGAAAATCAAAGGCGCGACGCCTCTTCTTGCACACACACCTTCTATTTCGGCACGAACACGGTTCGTGACATTCTTTCTGCCCGCTGCGGGATTGATGATAAAAATATGTCTCATGCGTTGATTATAGCATAATGTTGATGGCTGTGGTACAATAACGTATACTGTAATTTGTGAGATAATGCGCAAACACGGAAAACAAACGTGTTTATTTAAGGATAAAGAGAGCAGCATCCATGGCAAGAAAATTTACACATATCGGCCTTTCGGGCCGGGAGGAAAAATACAGAAAGACGGGAAAGGTGATTTTTGTCCTGACCTGTATTTTTACCGTGTTCTTTATTCTGGAAGGGCTGATTGCAACCAACCCGCCGGGACTGATAGTCTATGCGCTTCTGATGCCTCTTTTGATTGCGGTTCCGACGTTTGTTCCGAAATTTCCCATCCAGTGGCAGGGCATCATCACGGAAATCGTATGGATCGGATTTGTAGCCACTTACGGCATTACCTATCACTGCATGGGACAGATTAACGATGCGCTGATTGCCGTCATGATTATCATGGCGCTTTACCTGGACAGCGTGATTCTGCTTGTGGGATTCATCATAATTGCCATTGTTTACGGCACGACATTTATCATAAATCCCGGCCTGATTATGGACAGTATCGCAACGACGGATTCCATGGGCGACTTTGTGCTTCAGCTTTTCGTCCTGACCGCTGCTGTTGCGGGCCTTCTGATTCTTGTCAACCGAATCCGCGCACAGCAGGAAGCACTTGAACAGCGTAACATGAATATGACGAACCTTCTTCGCGTACTGGAGATTAAGCGTGACGAAGCGCAGGCGGCGACGAAGGCCAAATCGGATTTCCTTGCAAACATGTCGCATGAAATCCGTACCCCGATGAATGCCATTACCGGTATGAGCGAGCTTCTTTCGCAGACCGATTTAACTCCCGATGCACAGGAATACGTCAAGACCATTCAGTCTTCGTCGGGTATTATGCTGGAGCTCATCAACGACATTCTGGATTATTCCAAAATGGACGCCGGCCGTATGGAGCTTGTCAGCGAAGTATACAACCTCGAGGAACTCTTGCAGGACATTTCCCGTCTGATTCAGGCGCGTTTGTACGGCAAGGACGTGGAGTTCATCATCGAAGGCGGCGAGGGTGTTCCGAAGTCGCTCTACGGCGATTCGCTCCGTATTAAGCAGATTCTTTTAAACCTTCTCGGCAATGCCGTAAAATTCACGAAGGAAGGATATATCAAACTTGCGGTAAGCTGCACACCCGGCAAAGAGGACGTTGTGGTGATGCATTTTGACGTCATCGATACCGGAATCGGTATCCGCAAGGAGGATGCCGCCAAGCTCTTTAACGAGTTTACGCAGGTGGACAACCGCAAGAACCGCAAGATTCAGGGCACCGGCCTGGGACTTGCCATCGCAAAGAATTTTGCCAAAATGATGCACGGCGACATCACTCTTGAAAGCGAGTACGGCAAGGGCAGCACCTTCCATGTCACAATCGACCAGCGTATGGTGGAAGAAGACCTTTGCGACTTCGGTGT
>CADCOL010000009.1 GCA_902803015.1 uncultured Lachnospiraceae bacterium
AAGACCAGAGAAGACTTAAAGATTATTGTTTGCCACCTGGGTAACGGAGCTTCCATTTCCGCAGTAAAGAACGGCAAATGTGTGGATACATCCATGGGACTTACCCCGCTCGAAGGTTTGATTATGGGAACCCGTTGCGGTGACATGGATCCCGCAATTGTGGAATTCATCGCAAATAAAGAGAATTTGACCGTATCCGAAGTAAATACGATTTTGAACAAGAAGTCCGGTGTGGAAGGAATGAGCCGCGTATCCAGTGACTTCAGAGATCTTTCCAAAGCCATGGATGAAGGAAATGCACTTGCGAAAATGGCGCTCGAAGCATATACCTACCGTGTTGCAAAGTACATTGGTTCTTATGTTGCAGCCATGAACGGCGTGGATGTTATTGCATTTACCGCAGGAATCGGAGAGAACGACGGAAGAGTCCGCGCGATGGTGGGCGAGTATTTAGACTATCTCGGATGCGGAATCGATCCGGAAAAGAATAAAATCCGCGGCGAGGAAGTTGTTATTTCCAGACCGGGTGACAAGGTCACCGTTTTGGTGGTGCCCACCAACGAAGAATTAGCCATTGCACGTCAGACGGTAGCATTGGTTTAAGCAAAAACAGGCGGCATCTCCAAACCGGATTTGCCGCCTTCCATAACGGGGTTAGCAGATTAATATGTATGGGGAGAGGATAGCAAGATGAAGATTCTGATTAAGGATGTCATGACAATTTTACCCGACCAGAAAGAAAAATTTGTGGTTCGGGAGTGTAACGTGTATATCGAAGACGATATCATCAAGTCCGTAATCGAAACCGAAAAGAAGAAGGATTACAGGGCTCCGTTTTCCGATAAAACCGCCGATAAGGTGATTTCCGGAAAAGACAGGCTTTTAATGCCGGGTCTTGTAAACGCGCATACCCATATTTATATGAATTTCATGCGCGGATGCGGAGACGATCTGGCTTTCGACGACTGGCTGTTCAAGCGGATTTATCCCATTGAAGATAAAATGACCGACGAGGATGTAAAATGGGGAACCAGACTCGGTCTTCTTGAAATGATCGAAAGCGGTACCACGTCCTTTATCGATATGAACCTGAATATGCTTCCCTGCGGAGAAGCCATTGAGGAAGCGGGGCTTCGCGGCATCATTTCCAGAGGAATCGTCGGCAGCGGCCCGGACGATGAAGGTGCTATCCGTCGCATCAAGGAAACGATGGAGGCCAGGGAAAAGTACCTCGAAAACGACTTAATCGAAGTCTGCATGGGACCGCATGCTTCCTACAGCTGTGACGAGAAACTCCAGCAGTACGTTGCGGAACTGGCGATGGAATATAACATGAAGGTCCATATCCACTTATCCGAAAGCCGGAAAGAAGTGTCGGATATCAAGAAAAAATACGGAGTGACTCCGATTGCACTTGCGGAGAGAGCCGGACTTTTCAACAACCGTTCCATTGCAGCGCATTGCGTGCATGTGACAAAAGAGGACATGGAAATCTTAAAGAGAAACAATGTTACGGTTGCCACGAACCCTGTCAGCAATATGAAGCTCGGAAACGGATTCGCGCCGCTTCCCCGTTTTATGGAGTGGGGAATCAACGTAGCACTCGGTACGGACGGTGCCGCAAGCAACAACACCCTGAATATGTTCCATGAACTCAGCGTCCTTACATTGATTCATAAGGGTGTAACGCAGAAGGCACAGTGCATTTCCGCAAAAGAAGGATTATACATGATGACCATGGCCGGAGCCAAAGCCATGGGCAAGGAATATGAAATCGGTTCCGTAGAAACCGGAAAGAAAGCGGACTTAATCCTTCTGGATACGAGCCGCACATCCTTTATTCCGAGAAATGATTATATTGCGAGTCTTGCATATTCCTGCAACGGTTCGGAAGTTATGACCGTTATCGTAAACGGAAAGATTCTGATGGAGGACAGGGAAGTCAAGACGCTCGACCGCGAAAAGATTATTTACGAGACCGAGCGTACCATGGAGAGAATCATCAAATAGCAGTCCGGTGATGCAACAGGGGAAATTATGACCAACGAAGAAATTCTTTCAAAAACAGATCATACACTGTTAAAACAGGATTCCACCTGGGAACAGATCCGCGGAATCATTGATGACGGGATAAAATATAAGACGGCCAGTGTCTGCATTCCTCCCTACTATGTAAAGCAGGCGTCGGAATATGCAAAGGGCCGCGTGGCAATCTGCACCGTCATCGGTTTTCCGGAAGGATATTCCACGAAGGAAAGCAAGTGCTTCGAGGCATCCGATGCCGTAAAAAACGGGGCGGATGAAATCGATATGGTAATCTGCATCGGAGCATTAAAAGACGGAAAATACGATGAAATCGAAGAGGAAATCCGTGCGGTAAAAGCGTCCTGCAACGGAAAACTTTTGAAAGTCATCATTGAGACCTGTCTCTTAACCGAAGAGGAAAAAATCAGGATGTGCAAAGTCGTAACGGCAGCAGGAGCGGACTACATCAAAACCTCCACCGGATTCTCTTCGGGCGGGGCCACGAAAGAAGACGTGAAACTGATGAAAGAGAATGTGGGAAAAGAGGTAAAAGTAAAGGCCGCAGGAGGAATCTCCTCTTTGGAAGACGCCGAAGACTTCCTCCGTCTGGGTGCCGAACGATTGGGAACCAGCCGGATTGTGCGTCTGATGGCAGAGAACCCGGCCGAATAAGCCGCAGTTGCCGAATACAGGACACCGTGCTACAATAAAAAGGCTTTTTTGCATTTTGCAAAATACATACAGGAAACTGACAACGATAAAATATAGAAAGAAGCGAAACGATGGAGAATCTGGAATTACAGCAAATCGCCAACAAGGTACGTCAGGGCGTAATCATTTCCACACATGCCGCCAAGTCGGGACATCCCGGCGGATCCTTATCCGCGGCGGATATTTTTACTTATTTGTATTTTGAAGAAATGAATGTGGACCCGAAGAATCCAAAGAATCCCGACAGGGACCGCTTTGTGCTGTCGAAGGGACACACGGCACCGGGCCTTTACTCGACTCTTGCCGTCAAAGGATTCTTCCCGTTTGATGATCTTACCACGTTAAGACATCTGGGTTCCTATTTACAGGGACATCCCGATATGAAAAAGACGCCGGGCGTGGATATGTCCACCGGTTCTTTAGGACAGGGCTTTTCCGCAGCGGTAGGCATGGCGGTTGCCGCAGGAATCGACAAAAAGGATTACAGAGTGTATACCCTTTTGGGAGACGGCGAACTGGAGGAAGGTCAGGTTTGGGAAGCTGCCATGTTTGCAGGATTCCACAAACTGGATAACCTCTGCGTAATCGTAGACAATAACGGACTTCAGATTGACGGAAAGGTGGACGAGGTCTGCTCTCCTTATCCCATTGACAAGAAGTTCGAGGCATTTAATTTTCATGTAATCAAAGCGGATGCTCACGATTTTGATTCTTTAAGAGCCGCATTTAAGGAGGCACGTCAGACCAAGGGAATGCCTACAGTCATTATTTGCGCTTCCGTAAAGGGAAAAGGCATTTCTTTCATGGAGAATCAGGTGGGCTGGCATGGTGTGGCACCGAACGACGAGCAGAAAGAAGCTGCACTGAACGAACTAAAAAAGGCAGGTGAAGCATTATGTCAGAAGTAAAGAAAATCGCAACCAGACAGGCTTACGGAGAAGCCTTGGCAGAACTGGGTGAAAAATATCCGAATCTGGTGGTTATGGATGCCGATCTGGCCGCTTCCACAAAGACAGCCATGTTCAAAAAGAAATATCCGGAGCGTTTCTTTGACGCGGGTATTGCCGAAGCGAATATGGTCTGCATGGCAGCAGGACTTGCCACAACAGGTAAAATCGTATTTGCAAGTTCATTTGCCATGTTTGCCACGGGACGTGTTTACGAGCAGATTCGTAACTCGATCGGTTATACGCATTTAAATGTTAAAATCGCCGCTACCCACGGCGGAATTTCCGTAGGCGAAGACGGGGCTTCCCACCAGTGCATCGAGGACGTGGCACTGATGCGCAATATTCCCGGCATGGTAGTCTGCGTTCCTTCCGATTATGTGGAAGCGAAGGCAGCCGTACAGGCAGCCATCGATTACGACGGACCCGTATTTTTACGATTCGGAAGAAGCAACGTTCCCGTAATTAACGACAGGGAAGATTATAAATTTGAACTGGGCAAAGGTGTTTTGCTGAAAGAAGGAACCGATGTCACGATTATCGGAACCGGTATCTGCGTGGACAGCGTTATCAAGGCGGAAGAAATGCTTGCGAAAGACGGAATCAACGCAGAGATTATCAACATTCATACGATTAAGCCGTTAGACGAGGAGCTTGTATGTGCAAGCGCAAAGAAGACCGGCAGAATCGTAACGGTGGAAGAGCACTCCGTAATCGGAGGACTCGGAAGCGCGGTATGCGATGCGGTCTGCAAGAACTATCCGGTACCCGTTATGAAGATCGGTGTACAGGATGAATTCGGAACCTCCGGCGCCGCCGACGTGCTGATGAAGTACTACCGTCTGGACGCACAGGGCGTATACGAGCAGGTAAAGGAATTTTTAGGCAAATAAAGGGAATTCATCCTGCCAAATAAAACAAATTATCATAAGCCTGACGGGAGAAAAAGGCCCGTCGGGCAATTTTCATAAAGGAACTTACTATAGAAAGGAAGCGATAAAATGCAAAACAAAGGACCATATTATATTACAACGGCAATTGCTTATACTTCCGGAAAACCCCATATCGGGAACAGTTACGAAATTGTGCTTGCGGACAGCATTGCCCGTTTTAAGAGAAAAGAAGGATACGATGTTTTTTTCCAGACAGGTACCGATGAACACGGTCAGAAGATCGAGTTAAAAGCAGAGGAAGCCGGCATTACGCCCAAGGAATTCGTGGACGGAGTTGCGGGTGAGATTAAGGGTGTCTGCGATTGCCTGAATACATCGTACGATAAATTCATCCGCACCACGGATGCGGATCATGAAAAACAGGTACAGAAGATTTTCAAGCGTCTTTATGAACAGGGCGATATTTACAAGGGCGCATACGAAGGAATGTACTGCACTCCCTGCGAGTCTTTCTGGACGGAATCCCAGTTAAAGGACGGCAAATGTCCGGACTGCGGAAGAGAAGTAAAACCGGCCAAGGAAGAGGCTTATTTCTTTAAAATGAGCAAGTATGCCGACCGCCTGATTGATTATATCAATACGCATCCGGAATTTATCCAGCCGGTTTCGAGAAAGAATGAAATGATGAACAATTTCCTTCTTCCCGGCCTGCAGGATCTTTGTGTATCAAGAACCAGCTTTAAGTGGGGCATCCCCGTGGACTTCGACGACAAACACGTGGTGTATGTATGGCTGGATGCACTTACCAACTATATCACCGGAATCGGCTATGACGCGGACGGAAATCCGACAGAGCAGTATAAGAAGTACTGGCCTGCGGATTTGCACCTGATCGGAAAGGATATCGTAAGATTCCATACCATTTACTGGCCGATTTTCTTAATGGCACTCGGAGAGCCGCTTCCGAAGCAGGTATTCGGACATCCCTGGCTTTTGTCCGGCGACGGTAAAATGAGTAAATCCATCGGAAACGTTTTATACGCGGACGATTTGGTAAACTTCTTCGGCGTGGATGCGGTACGTTACTTCTTAATCCACGAGATGCCGTATGAAAATGACGGATCCATCTCCTGGAACTTAATGACGGAGCGAATCAACACAGACCTGGCCAATGTTCTGGGAAAT
>CADCOL010000010.1 GCA_902803015.1 uncultured Lachnospiraceae bacterium
AACGCTCGAAGGCGATATCGCACCCGGAGACATCACGTTCTTCCGTCTTCAGTCCACGGCGGACACCCAGCTTCGTGCATATCTTGCGGAAGGTGAAGTACTTCCGGTTGCCACCAAATCCTTCGGCGGTATCGGTGTTTTCGCAATCAAAGAGATGGGACGTTTCTATCGTCACGTGCTGATCGGAAAGAACTTCCCTCACCACGGTGCGGTTGCTTTCGGACATTACGGAAAGTCACTTTATGAAGTATTCAAATACATCGGAGTTCCGGTTGAGGACATCGATTTCAACAGGCCCGCAAGCGACAGATACCCTGCGGAGAATCCGTTTAAGTAATTACAAAAGCCGGACATCGGATAAGATGTCCGGCTTTTTTGTGTTCTAATTTTTTGGTATAATTAAAAAAATGTGTTGGGGAGAAACATATGAGACTGAAAAAAATAAATGCCTGTTTTGCGCTTCTGACCATCTTTTTATTCTTTGTGCATTTTATTTATCAGGCGGTCAGCTATATTCTGTTCTTTTATCATCCCGTCGTAACGAAGGTGCTCGGCTATTCTCTGGTCGGAGTGATGCTTCTTCATGCGATTCTGGCATGTATTTCAGTATTCGGAAAACATGATTCGAAAAGTATTTCCTATCCCGGATTGAATCTTCAGACACTGCTTCAGCGTGTTTCCATGTGTGCAATTGCATGTCTTTTGCCGTTGCATATTTTTTCCTATCCGATTTTACAAAAAACCGCGGGAACCGTATTGCTGTACTTGTTTGAAGGCGTGATGATTCTTTTTTATGCGTCGATGTTTCTGCATATTGCGGTATCTTTCAGCAAAGCACTTATTACGTTTGGCCTGCTTTCGGATAATAAGAAGCGTAAAATCACGGATGTAGTTATGACGGTTATTTGCGTCATCGGTTTTGTTGCGGTAAGTTTTATTATCACGATGACGCATCTGAAATTACACGGAGGATGAGAATGTCGGAGAAGAAGATCTTAATCATAGGCAGCGGCATTGCGGGACTTTCCTGCGCCATTTCTTTGGCGGAAAGAGGTATTCATTCCATCCTTGTTTCGCCATTCCCTTCCGAACGGGCGCAGTCCGTTCTGGCAGCAGGCGGAATCAATGCGGTGCTGGATGCATCAAATGACAGTGTGGAAAGTCATATCGAAGATACATTAAAGGGCGGAAGTTTTCTTGCGGGACCGGATGCGGTCAGGGGACTTTGCGAAGATGCTCCGGAGATTATTGCATGGCTTGAAAAACTCGGTACGGTATTTACCCTTGAAGAAACCGGCAAAGTGTCACGACGCGCGTTCGGAGGACAGTCACACAAACGTACCTGTTATTGCGGTGCATCAACCGGAAAACAGATTGTCAGCGCACTTGTCATGGAAGCAAGGCGTTATGAAGGTCTCGGCTTGATTGAGCGGCGCTTCTGGAACGATTTTCACAGCGGTTTGATTCGTGACGGCAAATGTTACGGTGCAATCATCTATAACGAAGCTAAGAGGGAACTCGAAAGCGTGACGGCGGATGCGCTTGTTATCGCAACCGGCGGTCAGAATGCATTGTTCGGAAAAACCACGGGCTCCACTCAATGTGACGGATATGCAGCCGGACGTCTTTTCATGCAGGGTGTGGAATTGAAGAATCTGGAGTTTATTCAGTATCATCCGACCACCATGGAAACGGCGCAGAAGAATATGCTGATTTCCGAAGCGGCGCGCGGAGAGGGCGGTCGTCTGTACTATGAAGAGGACGGAAAAAGAGTCTACTTCATGGAAGAAAAGTACGGGGAACGCGGCAATCTGATGCCGCGCGATATCGTATCCAAATGCATTTACGAGACCGGCAGGCAGGTTTATCTGGATGTAACACATTTGGGAGCGGATAAAATCAAAAAGCGTATTCCGGAAGTGTACAATCTTTGCATGAAGTATCGCGGAATTGACATCACACGTGAAAGCATTCCGATTACACCGTCGGTTCATTTTTTCATGGGAGGAATTGCCGTAAAGAATAATCACGAAACAAATATCCGCAATTTATATGCCGTCGGTGAATGTGCTTCGATGTATCACGGAGCAAACCGTCTCGGCGGAAACTCGCTGCTTGCAGCCATTCACGGGGCACGTCTTGCGGCGGCTGATATTGCGGCAAAAGCAGCAGATGAGGCCG
>CADCOL010000011.1 GCA_902803015.1 uncultured Lachnospiraceae bacterium
CCGCCGCTGATAGCCCAGAACAGATATACCAGTTCCAACGGATCCTTAACAGCCGTTCGGAAACGCACAATGGACAATGCACCGACCATACCGAGCGAAACAATTACACTGTTCTGAATCGTTAAGATAATCGCCGTGGTAATAATCGTAATCAGGATCAATGACAATCCGAAATGGCTCGAATAAAAGCTCTTCGAAGTCATCAGACGATAAATCAGAAAGATGAAGCATCCAAGCAGCAATGCCACAAGAAAGCTTAACAGGATTGTTTTCATGGTAGGCGCCGAGTATCCCATACCTTCCAGAAACGAACTTTTGATTACATCCTTAATACTCATACTCTTTTCCTCTCCGTATTATTTACGCATGTAGCTAATTAAAAATCTCAAATGAATCAACCATATTTCCTCGAAGTGCATCCACACAAACCGCATATTTGGAAAACGATACTCTTCGCAGTTCGTTTTCCTCTGCAAAGATATCTTTTATTGCCTGCGGAAGCACATCGTCGTATTTCACTTCCAGAATCGCTTTTCCCGACAACAATACCGGCATTCCTCCGAGCGAATCATCAAACAATGCCTTTTCCGGTAATGCCCGGATATCTCTGTCGATTGTAATTCTTACATTTCCGACAGGATATACAAAAGCGCTTCTTGTATATGCTACTACAACTGTAGGTCGATATCCCTGTTTCAGTTTTAAATCAAACTCGGTTTGTAGCCCGGTGTCTCCGCCGCTTAGAATCCGCTCATAATCATCCTGCGAAATCTTCGCAACATCCTTATGCTTCTTTCCGTGAAGCCCCGTCTTGCACTCCAGATTGATTACATCCGCAGAACAGTTATAGGTTCTGATCCTGTACTTCTTTCGATTGTCAACGCCCGCCTTGCACTCACTGTAGCACTGATAATCCGGCGAATCAAAGTACAGGCTTCTTACCTCATACTTTCCTTCGGCATCTGAATGCGAATCCGGTGTACAAAGCAAACGGACCTTGGATTCCAGTCTATGCAATTGTATTTCCGGAAGAAGAAATTTCTTCTCTGTCCGATATACAATTTCAGTGCTCATTTTGCAATTCCTTTGCACGTTTCAAAAGCGCTTCCAGTGTCTCAATGTCGATATCTTCCAACTCGGCATCTCCGAGCTGTACACCGTTTAACAGAAGAATATCAATGTCCATCCATTGTGATTCAAATGTCATATCTTCATAGACCGGCATTCCTTCATAAAGGACGTCTTCTCCGTTGTATTTCCAGCCCATGAAAACCGCTTTCACGGATGTCGGTTTCGGAATCTCCCGTATTGTTTCTCCGTGTTTTACACTGTACTGTTCAAATGAATTTCCGTTCTCGTCCAAGAATGTAACCATATGGTATTCTCCGCCCTTGCACCATACATCTTCCAGGAAAGCGTAACGCTCTTTGAAATACCAGCGGATATAATCCCCTTCGGATTCCCTTTCGGAATAACGTCCATACTGTGTTGACCAGCGAATTCTGTCCATCTCTACAGAGTCTTTCGAAACATCATACAGTTCCCTGACACTTGCGGACATATGATCTTCAAGATAATGCAATACAGTGGTATTCAGATTATCTTTTATATACTCTTTGACATCCTGCTTATCTGCCAGCTGTTCGCTGTAAGCCCCGGCATTTATAACCGGATATGTCGGATTGTCACGGAATACTTTGTCAAATGTATTTCTGCCAATCGAAAGATCGTAATCCCATGCCGGACCGGAATATAAATGTGTATCCACGGTATCGGAAAACTTGTAGAAGAATACGCCTCTGTTTGTGGCATTCTTATCAACATCCGCAAACAGCTGATCCGCAACATACTTCTCAGCCCAGGAATTCAAATCCAGATATTCCGCATAAGACTTTCCGGTCTCCGGATTGACTCCGTCCGCAGAATAAATCGCGCCCTCAACTTCATTCATGTAATCCCGGATGTATTCTACCTGTCTGACGGTAGCATTATTGGGATATACCACTTCATAATAGATTCCGTGGTTTGTCGTAAAGCCGCATCTAAAGCGGTCACGTGCAACACCGTTTGCTTCGATTACATATCCGCCGGTGATATCCTTGGGCTCATTTAATCCGAGATATGCTCTAAGCGTACCGTCTTCGCTTACATACTCCGTAACCTTTTCTCTGGACACTTTGGTGTTCAGTCCGTCCATCCTGCCTTCCAAGTCGGATGCTGCATCCATTTTTACGGAATCTGCAGCAAAGTGACAGAGTAAATAATTTCCGACATACTCACCGTTCAAATAGAAATCGACATATCTGCTGTCTGCTGCGGGAATCGATGTGTTCTCTCTGAAGTAATCCAGAATCAGTTTATTACGGACTTTGGAATCGTCATACGGATTTCCCAGAAGCACCCACTTATCCGATGCGTCCATCCCAAGAAGTGAAACACTCTTATTGAGTTTCAGCGAATACCCTTTCTTCTCGGTAAGTGTAAAGGTACTGTTTCCTCTCCCGCTGATTCGGTTCAGAAGACCATTGAAATCCATATGTCCTTCTTCATCGTAAAGGACCATCTTGGCGCCTTCGTAATTCTCCTGCCGTTCAAAAATATAATCCGTGCTGCCGCTCTCCGTATCAAGGTAAAGCGTTGCAATATTCGACGAGCAAAGCACCTTAAGCACGGCCTTTTGTTCTTCCGTGCCTTCTTTTGCAAATGTAAGTTCATGTTCGGACGTGGTAAGATTCGCCACTTTGGATAAATTTGTGGAACCTTCCATCTTTGTTCCGTCCAAAGTTACTGTTCCGTCCGACGGAAGATTCGAAAAGTTAATCTTATAATTCAAAGCATTCGTCGGAAGGAAACAATACATCGTACCGTCTTCCGCCTTCCACAAACGAATCTGTCTGTATACCTCTCCGTAAGAAATACCGACCGACAATTCTTCCATGGAATTCGCCGGTACCACTTCCTTACTCCGATACGTAATCACTCCGACCACGGAAATGGCAACCAAAAGAAGTGCGGCAATCACTATGCATATTGTCTGGTTCTTTTTGCTCATGCGCTTTACTCTTCCTCTGAACCTGCCGTTTCTTTTCGCTCTTTATCCTGCTCTTTTCCGGATTCCGATTTCTTCTTCGCGCCCGCAAACTTCACCCATACCGGATACATCGAAAGAATGCAGAAGAATGTCATCGGATAATATAATCCGGAAAGATTATTGCACCATACGCCCAATGTCATGGCACCGAGAAGTGCCGGAAGCAGATAGTATTCTTTTCTGCTCTTCCAATACTTCACTCCGGACGAAATCCATGTGCAACCCATGAAGATAATGCCTGCACCGCCTGCCATATAACCGTACTCATACAAAAGGTGAACCAGGTGAACACGGAAGAATTCAATAAATGCAGAATCCTCTTCCAAATTGGCCACAGGCGCTCCGCCCCATGCCGCGCTTTCAAGCATCTGATGAAATACCATTACACGTGTTTCAATATCATTTCCGTACGGAGCCATAAAAATCTTAAAGAAAACGCTCTTTGCCGCAACCAGAAGAATCAGTGAAACAAGAGCTGTTGCG
>CADCOL010000012.1 GCA_902803015.1 uncultured Lachnospiraceae bacterium
ATTCTCTTTATCTCTCATGATTTGGGACTGGTTCGCAAACTCTGTTCGAAAGTGCTGGTTTTAAAGGACGGGGATGTGGTCGAGCAGGGTTCGGCGGAAGATATTTTTAATCACCCGAAGGCGGAGTATACGAAGAAACTGATTGCGGCGGAAGTGAATTTTGAGGATAAAGAGGAAGGTATTGACGCCGTGGGTAAGGACAAAGCTTCATCCACGGCAGATCATGCCGATACAGCAGAGAGAGACAGAATTGAGTATGAAGTAAAGGACCTTACATTTCTGTATCCAAGGCGTAAGGGTCTTTCCGATACGGTCCTTTTTTCCAAAAAGAAAGCCTCAAATGAATCCGCATATGCCTCTGAAAAAACGGATGAACCGATAGGTATTCATGATATAAACCTTACCATTCACAAGGGCGAAATCGTAGGACTTGTGGGCGAGTCAGGAAGCGGCAAGACGACGCTCGGAAAATGCATCGCCGGTTTGCAGGGTAACTGCAAGGCGGATTGCGTCGGTATGATTTTTCAGGACTCGTACAGCGCGCTGAATCCGAAATTCCGCGTAAGGCGCCTGCTTAAGGAGTCCTTAATCCTGCACGGCGTGAAGGACGCCACGGAGCAGGAGAAGCGGATTTCGAAGATCCTTGAGGAAGTGGAACTGCCGTCGGAACTTCTGGACAGATTACCCGCGGAATTATCAGGCGGACAGAGGCAGCGCGTCATGATTGCAATGGCACTCTTGCAAAAGCCGACGCTTTTAATTGCCGATGAACCGGTTTCGGCGCTGGATGTGGCGATTTCCGAATCCATCATTAAACTTTTGAAGAAACTGAGCCGTGAGCGAAATGTGGCGATTCTGTTTATATCACACGACCTTCGTACGGTTTATTCACTTTGCGACAAGGTCTGCGTAATGAAAGAGGGCAGGATTATAGAAGAAGCACCGCGGGATGAGCTGTATGCGAATCCGAGAGAGGAATATACGAAGCTGCTTCTCAGGAGCGCTCTGGAGTAAGATAAGAAAGTAGCACGAATGTGCTACTTTTTTGTATGGAATTGAGTGCGAAAAAGGCGTCTTTGTGGTATAATTATTCGGTTATTATGGCAAAGAATGCGCTAAGGCGGAATAAGGGACCACGCGTATGAGTCTGTTTGGCTGGATGTATCCGGACGAATATCTGGATTCCACGTATGAAATCGATTTTAAACAACTCTATGAGGACGGCTTTCGGGGCGTCATTTTTGACATTGACAATACGCTTGTGGAGCAGGGTGCGCCTTCGGACGAACGCAGTCGCGCGCTGCTTGCATCCTTAAAGGACATGGGCTATAAGGTTATGCTTTTGTCGAACAACCGTAAAACGCGCGTGGATTTGTTCAATGAAGATGTCGGATGCGACTGCATTCCGATGGCGAGAAAACCGTTAACCAAGAGCTATAAGCTTGCGATGGAGCAGATGGGCACCAATAAGGAGAATACGTTCTTTGTCGGCGACCAGCTTTTCACCGATGTCTGGGGCGCAAAAAGAACCGGAATCCGATCGATTCTCGTCCGTCCGATTTCCGCGAAGGAAGAAATTCAGATTGTAATGAAAAGAAAGCTTGAGAAACTGTTCCTGGGCAGGTATGGGAAGTAATCCCCCGAGATTCGAAAGAGGTTTAATGAAATGATTTACCTTTTGATTGGAATTGTTCCAATCCTGATTAATTTCATATTCTTTCTTTTTGCAGCAAAGAAAGGTGTATTTCGGGATTGCTCCAAAAACGTTGTTTTTCACTTTTTCTTTGTCCTTTTGCTGTCGGCGGTAACGGGATTCAGCGTATTCTTGTTCTCGCATTTTTTTGCGGTAGAGATTCAGTACAGTTTTATACGAACCGTTTTTGCGGCAGCAGTGATTCTGCTTTTGCTGTGGACCGCATCCTTTGCATGTTACTGTATTGAAGGCGGAAAGAACGATTCAAACAAATCCCGTTTTGCCGGAATCTGGAGATTCTTTGACAAAGAGAAGGGCGAAAAAAAGAAACAGCAGGACCGGATTTCCCGTTCGAAAAAACTCTTATACGCACTGCCGGGCGTTTTCGGAATCGGCTACATGCTGTTTTTCTTCGGAATCAGTGAAACGTTCTTTGCAAATATTCAGGAATGGCTTTTTGCTTACAAAGATATTCTGATTCCCGCGGTAATTGCCGCAATCGGATTTGTTGTGGTGTTCCTTTTACTCTTTGTGTATCTTCTGAAGGGTAAGTACTACAATCGTGGGATTATCGTCTGTACCTCCGTTTTTGCGGGATTATACCTTCAGAATGCTTTTCTGAATACCGAAAAATTCATCAACGGAGCGGATGATACGGTCCCTCATTGGACGCTGGCATTAAATATCCTGATCTGGGTGGCATTGATTGCCGTTCCTCAAATCATATACGGACGGATTGAAAAAAGCAGAAAATACATCCGAAACGGAGCGGTAATCGTAGCGGGGATTCTGCTTCTGATTCAGCTTGTGCCGCTTCCGTACCTTTATACATCATTTGAAAAAAAGAAACCCGAAAATTACGGGCAGAAAGTCCGGAAAGAGAATGTCCTTTCGGGAGAAGACCAGTTTACGGTATCTTCGGAAGGTAACGTGATTGTGTTTATTCTTGACGGATATCAGAATACCAATTTTGAATATCACTTAAGCAGATTTCCGGAGTTTAAGGAGAATTTCAAGGATTATATCTATTTTGACAATGTTGCGACGAATGAAATGAATACGGTAACCTCGATGCCGAGCCTTCTTACCGCCTCGGAAATCGATTATGAAGTCAGCCTTTTGGAATCCAACAAAAAGGCATGGAATACCGGCAATGCCGAGGCTTTCTATACAGACATGGAAAAGGCAGGATATTCCGTATATTTGTATTCGGATTCGGACGATTACTGCGGGGATGCCGACAACATGATCGGTAAAATTGCCAATGTGAAGCAGACGGAATATGAAATCCAAACGGATTCCCTTAAGACATACCTCGGTATGGTAAGGCTTTCTTTGTACAAGTATCTGCCGATTTCCCTAAAGGACTTCTTTAAGGTAAGCGGTTCGGAAGAGATTAAC
>CADCOL010000013.1 GCA_902803015.1 uncultured Lachnospiraceae bacterium
ATTTAATTATTTGAGGAATTGCTTATGAGTAAAACCGTTATGATAACCGGCGCGTCCGGCGGAATTGGTTCGGCCCTTGCAAAGAGATTTGCAAAGGAAGGATGGAATTTAATCCTTTGCTACAACCGTTCCGAGAAAAAAATGACAGACTTAAAGGATGAAATCCTTGCCAAATATCACTGCACTCCCAGAGTTGAGTGTCTGGATTTGACGGACGGTGCTTCCGTGGCAAAACTCTTCGACGTGTTTGAAATGGAAAAAGTCTCCGTTGATTTGTTGATCAACAATGCCGGCATCTCCTATGTCGGATTGTTGCAGGATATGAGCGATGAAGAATGGCAGAATGTCATCAATACGAATTTAAGTTCCTGCTTCTATACCTGTAAGGGTGTTCTGCCCTCCATGATTGAGAAACAGGCCGGATGCATCATTAATATTTCTTCTGTCTGGGGAAATGTGGGTGCTTCTACAGAAGTTGCATACTCCGCATCCAAAGGCGGAATCGTTGCCTTCACCAAGGCGCTTGCCAAGGAAGTCGCTCCGAGCGGCATTGCGGTAAACGCAATTGCCTGCGGCTATATCGATACTTCGATGAATTCACATCTTTCCGAAGAAGAAAAAAGAGATCTCTTTGAAGAGATTCCCTGCGGTCGTCCCGGCACTCCGGATGAGGTTGCCGACACCGTATTTCGTTTTGCGGATGCTTCGCCCTACCTGACCGGGCAAATCATTACACTCGACGGTGGCTGGACATGATTTCCCGCCTCCCACACCGGCCGCTTGATTCGCACACAAAAATCCCCCGCATCGCGGGGGACTTATTATGCTCGCAGATTATATTTTACTCCAGCAGCCCGTCCTCAAGGTACACGTAGAATCTTCTCTCATCCTCGAGTCTTAAGCATCCAAGCTGGCTTGCCTTGTTCCTGAGCGCCATGCCGCAGTCGATGTTGTAGATACGGTATCCCAGAAAATCGTCATTCTGGTAAATCAGGCCTCTTCCGTACTTATCCACGCAGTCTAAACGCTGTGTAAAGGTATGTCCGTGAATGTAGGTATATTTCTTATTCGGGAATAATTTCTCTCCCACTACATCCTGATAGCGAAAATCGTAAATACTGGTCCATACTACCTTGTAGGTATCGTTGTACGGCAAATCCATGAATTTGATGCCGTCGTCAAATTTCGACTTCGTGCAGTATGCATGGGCAAGATAGTACTTCTTCTTTCCTACCACAACCTTCTTTGCAACCCAGGTATCCTTCAGATACTCTAAGATTTTCTGCTTCTTTGCCGCAGGCAGCGCCTTGAACGCATTGTAAGTCGAAAGACCTCCGTTACAGGGATCCAGCCAGATATCGATATCATCGGTATCCTTGCGGTCCTTGTTCTGGATTTCGAATTCGTTCTTTAACGCATCCAGCATCAGAAGTTCATGGTTTCCCATAAACAGTTCCGCATTCTTCATTTTCATCAGATGCTGCAGAATCTTGATTCCGTCCGGGCCTCTGTCAATGACATCGCCCAAAACATATAAGGTATCATCCTTACTGAAGCGAATGAGATCCAGCATCTTTATGAAGGATTTATATTGTCCGTGTATATCACTGATTACATACGTACTCATGTACCATCCTCATTATTCGATTTCCATGATCTCGTTCACATCTACCTGAATAATCGGGCGGATACCCATGGGCTGATCCACACGCCAATTCTTCAGGCTGCTGTTCTGGATGCACTGACCGTCGCAGCTCTCTCCATAGGAGAAAGTGCCGCGTCCCGCATTAATGGAACCTCTGGTACGCAGACCGTATCCCAACGGAAGCGATTCGTCCACTTTCTGAGCAGCCGCATACTGGCTGATCATATTCGGGCCGGATTTGTCATTTACTTTCAAACCGTTACCGCCGCGGACGGTTTTGTTGCCGAATCCGCTGTTCACTTCGTCGACGGAAGGAAGGAATACACGGTCATAGGTTACCTCGTCCGTGAAGGAACTGATCGGAGTAATGACTTCGCGAATCATAATTCTCTTCTGCTCCGCTTCGGTAAATGCGGTATGTAAGAAATCTCTGTTCAGCCATTCACGAATACGGCTGGTCTCCCAACTGATACCGGTTCTGGTCTTTAAGACTTCTCTTTCGGACATGTCGATAAAATCTCTCTCATCATACATCTGATAATCGAGAATGTATTCGGACTGGATAATCATTTTATTTCCGTTGTGCTGTAAAATCACCCAGGGAATCTCGGAAAATTCAAAGACTCTGTACTTACGGCTGTCTTCTTTCAGTTTCGCAAGGTTCTTGTTCTTGTATTCCTTACTCATAAGGCCGTCCAGTGCGCGGAATCTCTTATACTTGGTATCTCCGACCTGTGCACAGTCCTGCATGTCATAATTTGCATAAATAATGTCTGTGGTAAGCGATGCGCCGACCACTTCGTTCATCGGATAATGACCGAACCAGATTCTCTGGTTCTTTCTGTCATACAGCATGGACTCGTCGAAAGTAGGGAAAATTACCTGCTCGATTTCTCCGGTGTTCTGGTTGGTTACCTTCACGCCGTACAAAGATCTTGCAAGCTGTCCCATATCCTGCTGACGATCCTTCGGATCCATGGAAAGACCTTTGGTGATTGCATCCACAATACGCTGATCCATCGGGATACCGAAATCTTCAATCGGAATCAGAGGTTCACCCTGACTTCTCTGATAAGCATCGGTCGGGATATCGCCGGTAATCATACAATACAGCGTTGCGCAGATTCCGTAAACGTCGGTCCACGGTCCCTGGCCTTCGCCGAGCATCTGCTCAAGCGGCGCATAACCGAATTTACCGAAGTAAATCTGACCGGTCTTGTTATTCAGTTTCTTGGTCGCACCGAAGTCGATTACCTTAATGGAACCGTCAACGTCGAGCATAATGTTTTCCGGTGAAATATCGCGGTGAATCAGACCGCTCTTATGAATTTCCTCCATGGAGTGGATAACCGGCTCCATTAAGGACAATGCCTTTTCCACAGGCAGTCTTCCGCCGTTGTTGTCGATGAATCGGCGAAGCGTACCGCCCTCTAAGAATTCCATGATCATATATCCGCAGTTATTGGCATAGAAAAGTTCCTTGATGGAAACAATACCGGGATATTTGGAGAACTGCGCCAGCACACGCGCCTCACGCAGATAAGATTTCAGTTCTTCTTCGTATTCTTCTTCCGAAGATTCCTCCGTAACGCGTAACGATCCGTCTTCCGCACGCTCTACCATGTCGGACGGGAAGAATTCCTTTACCGCCACACGGTATTCGAGGAGCATATCAAAACCGATATAGGTAATACCGAAGTTACCCATACCGAGAATATTGCCGATTAAAAACTTTCCATTCAGGATAGTACCCGGCTCTAAAGCTTCCCCATAGCTCTTAACCCCGCGTTTCGGTTTGCCGCATACCGGACAGAACTCGTCCTCTTTCGTCATGTGCATACAGTTCAGACACATTTTTTTGAGTTCAGAAATTTCCATAACCTTCTCCAATCATGAATCTGTCTTTATTCTCAATTTTGCTAACAAAAGCACTGATATTATACCAAAATTTGTTCAAATTATCCATAAGATTTTTGAAATTTTAGAACAGAATTCCTTTGAAACATAAATTCGGCTCCATCTCGTCAAAATTCCAGGAATGAAAGGCGTCTCCGGCGCAGAAACGATAGTATTCGCAATCCGCGCATTTGCCGGTTTTCCGCCAGTCCGTACGGTAGATTTCAAATTTTTCGTCCCAAATCTTTCTAAAATTGTCTTTGCGGATATTTCCCTGGACGAGTTCGGGGCGCCTTTCAATGTCCAGGCAGGCCGTAATATCGCCGTTATACATTACAGACGCAACGTATACACCGGCATTGCATAAGAAGTACCATTTGCGCACCTCACGCTCGATTTCCTCCCCCAGGAAATGACTGCATCCGTAGCTTACTTCCATTTTCCCCTTGAACCGGTATTCACGGATAAAATCAAATAGCCGCTTATATTCCGCTTTCGACAGGATTAATTCCGGTTGTTCCTTCGCACGCCCGATTGGTTCGATGTTGATGACTCTCCAGGAACGAACTCCGATTTTTGAAAACTCCTTATACATCGCTTCCAGATCACCGATGTTTTTATGCGAGATTACCGTCGTAATCTGCACATGGGCAAACCCGCCGTTTTCCACCAGCGCGCGGATTCCTTTGACGGTCCGCTCGTAACTTCCCGGTGACTGACGAAACCACTCATGATATTCCTTTAATCCGTCGAGACTTACGGATACGGTTCGCATGCCTGCTTTTCGGAGTTTTTCCGCGACTTCGTCGTTAATCAGGGTACCGTTCGAGGTCATGCCCCAGGAGAATCCGAGCTTGTGCGCATAATTCATGATTTCAAAGAAATCCTTGCGAAGAAGCGGTTCCCCGCCGGTAATGCAAAGGCGGAGTTTGGAAATGTCAAAATCCCTCTTTACCTGATCTAAGAAATCCATGATTTCCTGCGTGGACAGAGGATTCTCTTCCTCATAGTCCCCGCAATTGCTGCCGCAGTGTCTGCAATGCTCGTTGCATTTGGCGGTCATTTCGATAAAGAGGGAATGAAGTTCGGGGTGCTTGCGCAGAGTATTGATACGATACTCCGCAAGCTGCTCCATATGTTCGTTTTTCGTTTTAATTGTCAATCCGGAATTATTATGCATTGAACTCCCCTAAAATGCTTTCATACCGCTCGTTATTACCCGATATCGTTATACTCAATCGGCATCCATACGATTTTTTCTGCCATTTCCGCTGCGGCTTCCGCACCTTCCAGGGCGCCTAAAACGGTCAGGCCGAAGGGGATTGCACATCCCATGGAACGACCGGTAATAATGTTGCCGTCCAGAACAGCAGGACGGTTCATAATTACATCCGCACCGATTAATTCTTTTTCAAATCCGGGATGGCAACACGCTCTGCGTCCTTTTAACATGCCGAGTGCACCGAGAATCTTCGGAGCCGCGCAAATGGCCGCAACCGTTTTTCCCGCTGCCGCATGCGCCAGCACAAGCTCTTCCAGCGGTTTAAACGCCTGAAGGTTGTTGGTTCCGGGCATTCCGCCGGGTAATACCAGAATTCTGGTTTCGGAAAAATCCATCTCGTCAAATGTTGCATCCGCAACTACTTTCACGCCGCGGGAACTCTCCACTTCTTTGGTGTCCTTGATGGAAACCAATGCGACATCTGCCTTCGCACGTCTTAAAATATCCGATACGGTAAGGGCTTCGACTTCTTCGAAACCATCTGCCAGAAATATCGTAACATCAGCCTTCATAGTTCACATCCTCCTTGTACACGTATTCTATCGTTTCGTTATCTGTTTCCGTCTGTGCCGTACTGTCTTCCGGCTCCAGGTCATCAATCGGCTCGATATCTTCGCCCATAAACGTGATGTTCTTTGTCCGCTTCGCACGGCGCTTGCGGTCCAGATCATCGACAAATTTGTCGAATTTCTCCTTCGTCGGCTTGTGCGTCGTTAGGAACCACATCAGGTTAATAAACACAATCAGAAAAAGTCCGCCTGCAAGAATCCACTGCCAGAGCGCCACATACATCATGCGTCCTTCACGGTAACGCGCCACATTCTCCCAGTACGGATACGGAATGTCGTCCACTCGCATTTCGCGGCTCTTTCGCTGTCCCAAAAGCTCATAATAACGCTTATAGGAAAACCTTGAAGAATTCTCCACATAAATCAGATCATCCGACGGAAAGATTTGAATATCTTTCAGGATATTGGACGCAAAATTCGGAATCGGGTTCGGGGAAAGCAGTTCATATACCGAAATGCCTGCCTCCATTCCCACATCCTGCAAAACCTGATACGGTATGAATACTCGCGGTTCATCGCCGCCTGCTGCCAGATTGTCGATTTCACTCTGTGCCCTTTTATATACGCCGGTTACGATTAAATCCATGCTTCCGAAGGCAATTTTCTGTCCGGCCACATCGGAGCTTCCGAACAAATCCCACGCGGTTTCCTCGTCCAAAAGAATGTAATCGTGCAGTCTGTCGCTTTCGGAGAAGTAATTCCCCGTAATCAGCCGTACCGGGTGGAATAAGAAAAAATCTCCGCCGACGGCAACCGCATCATACGTTCCCGCCCCATGGTCCGTGGACAGATTCACCGGCACGAATGCCGCATATGCATCCACAAGATTCGCAGGTCCTTCTTCCGGTTCAAACGATGCAACCGTGTTCTTCTCCAGATACTTGCTTTCCAACTCGTGGCGCAGCGCACGAATTTCTTCGCTTCCCACCTTCTGTGTCGGAGAAAGAAAGACACTGTTCTGTGCAAAATCATTCTTATCGGACCATCGTTTTGCCAGGAGCTGATCCTGAAGTCCGGTCTTTGCAGAATTCAAAACCAGTCCCAGAATACCAATTACAATTAAAGCAATCAGTCCCGTTCCCGCCATGATACACCTTGGAATATTCAGTTTTCGCCCATTTCCAAGTTTCATTCGGTATTATTTATTCTCCTCGGCAAGTCTTACCTGCTCACCGGAATTAATCGGTCTTGTGGAGTTCGTAATGACATAGGTTCCCCATGCATCCACTTCCGCTTCAATCGCCGCTCTCGTATCGTCGGTTGCATAAACCGTTGTTACTTCCACACGTTTCGCAATGTATCTTGTTCCGAAAGGCACCTGCTTCGGCACCAGAATCAGGATAAAATCGCCCTTGTTGTCATGTCCCAGCGCACTCTTCGGAATCGTTAAATCGTAACGGGAATTGCTGTCGCCTACCGCAAGGGAAATACTTCCGCCTTCTGCCAGATCCTCACCTTCCAGTTCGAAGGTAAGCTCACGCTTATTCTTCGGATCCGCCTTATCCGGCTGGATGGAAACAAGGTTTGCGGTCACGCCGTAATACCAGTAGTCGTCGATGATAACTTCATCGCCCACCTTAACGGTCTTTGCAAGTTTCGCATCCACGCTTAACTTCGTCTGGAATCCCTTGCCGTCCACACGAATCGTTGCAACGGTTTCCTTGGGTTCGGTCTTCTCACCGGAAACCTTCGGAACACTCATAATCGTACCGGAAACCGGTGCGGTAATCTCTCCGCCGAGAGCTTTTTGTTCCAGTTTAGAAA
>CADCOL010000014.1 GCA_902803015.1 uncultured Lachnospiraceae bacterium
TACATTCCGGCGGAAAATGCATGGGTGCCGATTGAAGCAACGGATTATATGTACATTGACTGCTTGTGGGTATCCGGGGCGCTAAAAGGTCACGGCTATTCTTCGGACCTGCTTACGGCCTGCATTGAGGACAGTAAGAAAAAAGGCAGAAAGGGTCTCTGCATTCTTTGCGCCGCTAAGAAGAAGCCGTTTTTGGCAGATCCGAAGTTTTTAAAACACAAAGGATTTGTTGTCGGAGATGAAGCGGACAACGGCATTCAACTTTGGTATCTGCCGTTTGATAAAAAAATTAAAGCTCCTAAGTTTAAGGAGTGTGCAAAGCGCCCGCATATCGATGAGAAGGGATATGTTTTGTATTACACCAATCAGTGTCCGTTTAACGGAAAATATGTGCCGATTCTTGAAGAAACAGCAAAGAAGAATAAAATTCCCTTCAAGGCAATTAAACTGGAAAGCAGGGAAGCGGCGCAGAATGCACCGACACCGATTACGAATTATGCGATGTTTTTTGACGGCGAATACATCACGAATGAACAAATGAATGATACTAAGTTTTTGAAACTTGTAAACGGATAGACCGGAGGATGATTTATGGCATCGGATTATGCAGTAATATTTGATATGGACGGCGTCATCTTTGACTCGGAAAGACGAATCGCAGATTTATGGCGGGAAGTTGCCGAAGAAAAGAAGATTCCGGATATTGAAGTTGCGGTTAAAAGAAGCATCGGAATTACCGATGCGGCAACAAAACAGGTTTTTAAAGAGCTTTACGGAGACGATTTTCCTTATGCGGAATATAAAAAAATTGTTTCCACGAGATTTCATGCGAAGTACGATAACGGAAATCTTCCGACCAAGCCGGGCATTAAAGAATTGCTGGTATTCCTTCACGAAAACAAGGTCCCGACCGCTGTGGCATCTTCCACACGAACAGCGGTTGTGGAAGCGGAAATCCGCGATGCCGGACTTCTTCCTTACTTTGACCGGATAATCGGAGGAGACACGGTCACACATTCCAAACCCGATCCGGAGATTTTTCAAAAAACTGCGGATGCGCTGAATACAAAGCCGGAGAATTGCTATGTTATTGAGGATTCCTTCAACGGAATCCGGGCAGCGCATGCAGCCGGAATGCATCCGATTATGGTGCCGGACATGCTGGAACCGGATGAGGAAATCAGGGCTTTATACGAAGAAATATTCCCGTCGCTTATGGAAGTGCGTAACTATTTTGAGGAGAAATAAAATGCATTTTGTCGATGCAAAAGGAATCCTGACCGGCAGGAACGGATTTCAGGGAATGAACATATACAGGGGATGTTCGCACGGCTGCATTTATTGTGACAGCAGGAGCAAGTGTTATCATTTTACCCATCCTTTTGAAGATATCGAGGTAAAACAGAATGCACCGGAACTTCTTGCCGCAGCTCTGAAATCGAAAAGAAAAAAATGCATGATCGGAACGGGAGCAATGTCGGATCCGTATATGCACTGCGAAGAAGAACTTAAGCTTACAAGGCGATGTCTGGAGATTATTCGTGATCATGGATTCGGTATTGCAATACAGACGAAATCGGACAGAATTCTCAGGGACATTGATTTGCTTTCGGAAATTAACCGGAATGCAAAAGCCGTGGTGCAGATGACCCTCACGACTTATGATGATGATTTGTGCCGGATTCTGGAGCCGAATGTTTGTAATACCAAGCGACGCATAGAGGTGCTGGAAGAAATGCAAAAGAGAGGTATTCCGACAATTGTCTGGCTGACGCCGATTCTGCCGTTTATCAATGATACGGAAGAAAACATTACATCCATTCTTAACGAGTGTGTCCGGGTCGGCGTAAAGGGCGTTATCGATTTCGGCATGGGGCTGACACTTCGGGAAGGAGACCGGGAGTATTATTACGCAGCACTTGATAAGCATTTTTCGGGAATGAAAGAGCGATACATCAAACGATACGGAAATGCATATGAACTTCCAAGTCCGAATGCAAAAGAGTTGACGAAAGTTTTCCAAAGAATCTGTAAGGAGAACGGGATTCTTTCAACCCCGGATGCATGTTTCGGATTTATAACCGAAATGCCGGACAAGTATCCGCAGATGAGCTTGTTTGATGAACAGTGAAAGGAACTCTATTTTCCGTGGATACCGTTTGGACGTAAGTTGAATTACAATCTGAGCATGGAGGTGAACGAATATGAACCAATATGTTACAGGAGCAGTAATCAAAAGCCTGCGGGAAAAGAATCACATGACACAGCTTCAGCTTGCGGAGAAGCTGGCGGTGACGGATAAAACGGTATCAAAATGGGAAAACGGAAAAGGATATCCGGACATCACCCTGTTGGAACCGATTGCGGAGGTGTTCCGGATTTCGGTAACGGAACTGATTTCCGGTAATACGATTCGTAATGAAAATGTATCCGCGAATATTCTGCGTTCGAAGTTCTATGTTTGTCCGATTTGCGGAAACGTGATTCACAGCATGGGAGAAGCCGCAATACAGTGCCATGGCGTTTTGTTGTCGCCGTTAGAGGCAGAAATGTCGGATGAAAGCCATATGATTTTCATCGAGCGCATAGAAGATGAATACTATGTAAGAATTGATCACGACATGTCGAAGGAGCATTACATTTCGTTTATTGCAGCCGCGTCATCAGACGGCCTTCAAATGGTAAAATTGTATCCGGAAGGTAGCGCGGAAGCACGCTTTAAAATTCGAGGTGTGAAAAGGATTTTCTTTTACTGTAACCGCGACGGCCTTTTTTCGATTGACCCGATAAAAGGGATTGACGATAAAGAAAGCGGATACGATTATTCCCAGGAGCGCATGGAACTGGAGAAGGTTGCGGAAATGCTTTTCGGATAGAACATAAGGAGGAATTATGGCATCGAGTAAGGAGTATTTAGAATA
>CADCOL010000015.1 GCA_902803015.1 uncultured Lachnospiraceae bacterium
CTCGGCGGTCTCCATCAGGGTTTTCTCATCGATTTGTGCGATACCGGAAAGCGGATACTTGTACTCAAAGCCGGGATTGCCGGAACGTACACAGCGCATCGCACCGCCGTAGGAATTGATGAATTCCGGAATTTTCTCGGCAAGAACCGGCGCGTCCTTCTTGACGGACAACTTCAGTTTTCCGTTTCCGCCCTTAATCTCCGTAACATAAACCTGTTTTGCACGGGCACGCAAAAGTGCGACCCACAAAAGGTTCTCCGCCGGTTTCGGAAGTTCGCCGAACCGGTCCTTTAATTCCTCGCGGAATTCCTCGTAATCGAGCTTTCCTTCAATCGACGCGATTTTATGATACATCTCCAGTTTCTGCGGTTCGTTTACGATATACTCCGCAGGCAGGAATGCGTTGATGTCGAGGTCCGCCAGCGTTTCGAATTCTTCTTCCTTCTTCTCACCCTTTACATCGAGGACGGCTTCTCCGAGCATTTTACAGTAAAGTTCAAAGCCGACCGCTTCCATATGGCCGCTCTGTTTGACGCCCAAAAGATTGCCGGCACCGCGGATCTCCAGATCGCGCATGGAGATTTTAAATCCCGAGCCGAGTTCCGTGAATTCACGGATGGCCTCCAAACGCTTCTCCGCTTCCTCTTTCAGAATCTTATCCTTCGAATACATTAAAAATGCATATGCACCGCGGTTGCTTCTTCCGACACGGCCTCGAAGCTGGTAAAGCTGCGCAAGTCCGAAACGGTCCGAATGGTCGATGATAATCGTGTTGACATTCGAAATATCCAGACCGGTTTCGATAATCGTCGTCGATACCAGCACATCGATTTCCCCGTGGATAAAATCGTGCATGATATCCTCAAGCTCACGCTCATTCATCTGTCCGTGTGCAAACGCAATCCTTGCTTCGGGAACGAGCGCGGCAATACGCGACGTCACATTCGAAATATCGTTTATCCGGTTATGAACGTAATAAACCTGCCCGCCGCGGGCCAGTTCACGCACAATGGCCTCTCGGACCATTTCCTCGTTATACTCCATGACGAAGGTCTGAATCGGTAGACGGTCCTGCGGAGCCTCATCCAGAATCGACATGTCGCGGATGCCGACCAGGCTCATGTTAAGCGTTCGCGGAATCGGCGTTGCGGTAAGCGTCAGAACGTCCACGTCGTTTTTCATTTTCTTCAGTTTTTCTTTATGGGCCACGCCGAAGCGCTGCTCCTCATCGACAATTAAAAGCCCCAGATTCTTGGGTTCAATATCCTTCGAAAGAAGCCGGTGCGTTCCGATTACGATATCCACAAGTCCCTTTCGAAGCTTCTCCACGGTCTTTCTTTGCTCCGTGGGAGTACGGAAGCGGGACAAAAGTTCGATGCGGACAGGATAATCCTTCATACGCTGCGTAAAGGTGTCAAAATGCTGCTCGGCCAGAATCGTCGTCGGCACTAAGAAAAGCACCTGATAACCGTCCATCACAGCCTTAAATGCCGCACGGATTGCAATCTCGGTCTTGCCGTAGCCGACATCGCCGCAGATTAAGCGCTCCATGATTTTATTGCTTTCCATGTCCGCCTTGGTCGCTTCGATGGCCGCCAGCTGGTCTTCCGTCTCCTCATAAGGGAAAAGTTCCTCGAACTCCTTTTGCCAGACCGTATCCTTGCTGAAACGGTGTCCCTCCAGACGCTCTCTTGCCGCATACAGATCCACCAGATCACGTGCCACGCCCAGGACCGCCTCATGGACTTTGGATTTCGTCTTTGTCCATTCCTGTGTACCGAGTTTGTTTAATTTCGGCACTTTTCCTTCTTTGGAGGAATATTTCATGACACTGTCAAACGCGCTTGCCAGTACATAAAGATTGGAATTGCCGGCATATTCGATTTTCATGTAATCCTTGGTGACGCCGCCGTTTAAGACCTTTTCGATTCCGCGGTAGATTCCGAGACCGTGGTTAACATGCACGACATAATCGCCGACCTTCAGCTCGCGGAAATCGTGAATTTTTGCGCCGGAAAACTTCTTGGTCCGTTTGCGTTTGCGTTCTTTTCCGAAAATATCCGTATCCGACATGATGACGAATTTTAACTCCGGATACTCGAATCCCTGACGCACCTGACCGTGAAAGGTCATTACCTCACCGGGAGAGAGCACGCGGTCGGGTTTGTCATTGTAAAATGCGGTAATCCCCTCATCCGTGATATCCTGTGCGAGTCTTTTTGCCCTGGTCTTCGAGGACGATACCACAAGAACACGGTACCCTCTTTTCTTATAGTCGCGAAGATCCTTTAACAGGTTTTCGACGGAGCCGTTGTAGGAAGATACCGGCTTCATGCGGAATGCATATTTTAACTCGCAGTTTAACGAGGATTTCGCATAGTCGAGAATCGTAAATGCCACGATTCGTTCTTTCTTAAGGCCCGCATACGTTGTTTTGGACGGGGTCAGAAGTTTTGCCGCACCGGGAATCGCATAGCCTTTTTCGATTCGGTGGATAAAGCTGTCTTTGTATTCTTCTTCGACGGCGCGAAGATGCGCATCAATCTTAGACGGTTCGTCAAAGAAAAGGATACGACTCTTCCCCGCAAACAAATCGAGGAAGGACGAAGCTTCGGGATAAAAATAGCGCAAATACCCTTCCATCGCGCCCGTTTCGTTGAACTCTTCGACCTGCTCTTTTAATGTAGCCCATTCATGCTCCAGGCGGTGCGCTTCCTCGTTCATCGCCTTTTCGCGAAAGGCTTTGACTGTCTTTTTCAGTTCTTTTTCAATCTTTTTGAATCCTTCGTCGCGAACGGAATCCGAAAGAAGGAATTCCGTAGCGGGATATATGGACGCATGACGGATACTGCTTAACGACCTCTGTGTCGATGCGTCAAAAATACGCACCGATTCCACCTCGTCTCCCCAGAGTTCGATTCGGATCGGATTCTCCGTCGTCAGATCGAATACATCGATAATGCCTCCGCGAATCGCGAACTGCCCGGGTTCTTCAACATTTGCAACCTTCCGGTAGCCCATATGGGAGAGTTTTGCGCTCACCGCTTCCTCTTCCATAACGCTTCCCGTGCTGACATTCAGAATGTGTTTCTTCAATACATCAATCGGTACCAGAGGAGCCATCAGGGTATCGAAAGTGGTCACAAGCGTAACCGGGCCACCTTCGAGAATCGCGCGAAGTACCTTCATGCGGTTTGCGGTAATGCGGTTTGAGTAAATATCCGCCTGATAGAAAATTAAATCCTTTGCGGGAAAGAGGCGGATATTCGGATCGTACATTGTGTATTCCTGCGCGATTTCGCCTGCCTTTAAATCGTCATACGTAATCAGAATGCGCACATCAAAAGGAGCACCGAAAGCATTCAGCAAATGTAATTTGCCGCTTTCCGTGCAACCCGTAATTTCGATGTGTGCGGCATCGGCCTCCACAGCCTTACGCACTTCCCCGAATTCTTTTAATTCTTTTAGTGGTGCATTGAGTAGTTCCAATTTTATAATTCTCCGGCTTCTGTTGCCTGAGTCACCTTACGGTTGTATTTATTCATGCACTCTTCCATCCGGTCCTCCATCAACAGAAGCAGCGCATCCGAAACCTTGTCATAGGCCTCCGCCTCGGCTTTCTTTTCCTCTTCGGTAAAATGTCCCAGCACATAATCGGCCAGATCCATGCGGGACGGTTTCTCCCCTACCCCGACACGGATTCTTTGGAAATTCTCCGTCCCGAGATGCTGGATAATGCTTTTAATTCCGTTATGTCCGCCGGCACTTCCTTTCGGGCGTACGCGAAGCTGACCGACCGGAAGGCAGATGTCGTCATATAGGACAATCAGTTCCGCCTCCGGATCGATTTTATAATAATCACAGACCGCACGGATAGCCTCGCCGCTTAAATTCATATAAGTTAACGGTTTCATCAGAATCACTTTCTGACCGTTTACTACTCCTTTCCCGAGAAGTGATTTAAACTTCTCATCCTCCACGCGGATTCCGTATTTGGATGCAAATACATCCAGTGCGCTGTAGCCCACATTATGTCTTGTGTTTACATATTCTTTTCCCGGATTCCCGAGACCTGCAATAATAAACATTTTCA
>CADCOL010000016.1 GCA_902803015.1 uncultured Lachnospiraceae bacterium
TCACTTTGCCGGAGTGAATCGTCCTAAAGATGTAGTTGAATTCAAGACGGGGAATGTAGATGCATTGTCTGCCATTCTTGATCATCTCAAAGCGCATGGAAACAAATGCCCCGTGATGCTTTCCGGATCTATTCAGGCAACTTTGCAGGGAAGATTTGAGGGCTCTGAGTACGGGAAATCCAAACTTGCAGCCGAAGACTTGTTATTTGCATATGAAGCTGAGAGCGATTCCGAGGTATACATTTATCGTTTCCCCAATGTAGCAGGAAAATGGTGCAGACCGAATTACAATTCTGCGGTTGCTACTTTTTGCAACGCGATTGCGAATGATTTGGAATATACGGTAAATGACAGAAATACGGAACTGGAAATTCTGTTTATTGACGATTTGGTAAATGCGATGCTGGATTTGCTGGAAGGCAGGGTAAAACGTTGCGATTACTCTGATGGCTCCGCGGGAGATCCGGGCGTTGCGTTTACTCCAATCGATAATCCGAATGGCAGGTACTGCTATGTTCCTGTCACACATAAGACAACTTTGGGAGAAATTGTTGACCTGCTTCAGTCTTTCCGGGCGTTGAACCGAAGCCTTCTGATTCCGGAAATTCCGACAGGAAGCTTGGCGTATAAACTGTATTCCATGTATTTATCCTATTTGCCGGAAGAAAAGATGACCTATTCTGTTGATATGAAAACAGATTACCGGGGAACATTTGCAGAGTTAATCAAGACAAAGAATAACGGACAGGTATCCATCAATATAGCCCGTCCGGGGAACATTCGCGGTCAGCACTGGCATAATACCAAGTGGGAAATCTTTATTGTTGTTTCGGGGCATGGTTTGATTCAGGAAAGAAGAATCGGAACAGATCCCGCTACAGGGAAGGATTATCCGATACACAGTTTTGAAGTGTACGGAGAAGAAATGAAGGCTATTATTATGCTTCCCGGATATGCCCATAACATCATTAATCTGGAAGAAGACAAGGATCTTGTCACGGTTATGTGGGCGAATGAACAGTTTGATGAGAATCGCCCCGATACCTTTTTTGAAGTTGTGGATGAAGAATTCGTGAAAACATTTCACGGGAAGAAATAGTCGGAGGAAGTATAATTGCAACGAGTGATAGTGCCATTCGCATATAGTATACTGCTTGGTACTGCCTGGAGTTTTACCTTTAAAAAGAAATTCTGTGATTCGTTTGCACCGGCCTTTCTTAGTCATATAGTATTAGTTATTCTTTCCGGTCTTGTGTTTAAGTGTTTTACGCCGGGAATAGTAATTGGAATTGTACTCTCGTTTTCATTGATAGTTATCCGGTTGGTTCGTGAAAGAAAAGACCTTTTTGCAAAAAACGGGAAAAGTGATTTGGCAGGTATATGTAACAGCGGCTTACTACTCTTTCTGATATTTCTTTTGTTTAGTATTGTATTTAACAATCAAAAAAGGTTTTTGTCATGGGATGAGTTTTCTCACTGGGGCATGTTTTTGAAGGAAAGCTTGAGATTAGATGCTCTTTATTGTATGTCACCGGTTGAATTTGCGCATAAAGACTATGTCCCTGCATTTACGGTGTTTGAAACGATTTGGTGCAGATTGTGCGGACCGTTTAAGGAAGAGAATGCGTACACAGCAATTCAGGTATTGATGTTTTCGATGATTCTTCCTGTGACGTCGAAATTCCATGATTCTTTCAGAAAGAATTTAAAAGAACGCAATCGGCTGAAAACCGTTAAAAGCATTGTAATCTTGTTGGTTGCAATTCTTTTGCCTTTGATAATTGTATTGCACTTTGATAATGAAAATGGATTTCAGTTCTTCCATTCCATATATTGTGATTTGCCTACGGGAATACTCCTTTTTTACTGTGCCTGGATTCTATTCCGAAATGACAGGTTTGGAGCGTATCAAACGGCGGTATTAACCGTAGCGCTTATAGTTTTAATCATGTCCAAGATGACATCGGCAGCTTTGGTAGCAATGATCATTCCTTTGGTATTGATTCGTTTGATTATATCTTTCCGGAATGACGAAAAAAGAGTACCGGTCGTCAGGAGAATAATCGCCATAGCGATAATTTTACTGATTCCGATCGGAATCTGGCTATGGTTCAACAAGTTTGTAGATGGTTATGTGTTAAACTCAGGTGCGAATCAAAGCTATGACGGCATGAAGATTTCGTCTGTATTTGAAATCTTCTTTAAACCGGGGGCAGCTTCTGTTGAATACCTAAATACTTTTCGCTCGATTTATATTAATGCAATATTTACAAAGAGTGTATTGGTTCACGGTTCGTATGCGATTGTTTTGTTAGTGGTTTTGGCGGGCTTCGTAGCAGTTGCCTTTCTGGTGAAGGAAAAATCATTCCGCAAAAAAACACTGGTATCCGGCATATGGTTTTTTGTTAGCGGAACAGTGTATGCACTGATGATGTATTTCTTATATCTTACGGCATTTAGCGAATTTGAAGCCCTTTCACTGGCCAGCTATGAAAGATATATGAATTCATTCCTGATAGCGGCAGTATTGTTTCTGGTGGCAGTTTCTTATGAATCCGGTATTTGGGAAAAACATGAGGTATTGTTTTATTCCGTTGGTGCTTTGACATTAGGACATCTGCTTATATTTCATGTATCGGTCTTTCAACAGGTTATACCGGGCAGATTGAGTAAAGATAATTACAATGTGGGTGGATATGAGAATGAAGCCATTACAATTAGAGATGTCGTTACAGACGAAGAATCTGCTTTTGTAGTATTCAGGGGCGATGACGGAAATGCGCTTTGGCACGTAAGATATTATTGCTGCCCTAGAAGGGTAGACGGTGGAAGCATTGGACCGGCTGTCTTTGAGGGGGATATTTGGTCGGAAGATTTGTCCTGTGAAGCGTTTTCGGAAAAAATGGCCGGCTATGATTATATTTACTTCTATCAGTTGGATGAGGCATTTATCAACAAATATTCCAATCTGTTCGATAAGCCGGAACTGGTACAAAGCGGAACGATTTATAGAGTAAAAGAAAAATGGAGGGATAAATATGTCCTGGAAAAATAACGGCAGAATTAAACTGATGATTATTGTGGGAACAAGACCGGAGATTATTCGTCTTGCTGCGGTGATTAAAAAGTGTCGTAAATACTTCGATACTCTTTTGGTACACACAGGTCAGAATTATGACTATAATTTGAACGGGGTATTCTTTAAAGATCTTGGATTGGATGACCCGGATATCTATCTGAATGCGGTAGGAAATGACTTGGGTGAAACGATGGGCAATATCATCAGCCTGTCTTATAAGACCATGGCGGAA
>CADCOL010000017.1 GCA_902803015.1 uncultured Lachnospiraceae bacterium
GACGAGAACTAAAACAAACGGGGCCTCAGACCGGGGCCCTGTTTTTTGATACGGAGACAAAAATGAGACCAATTGATTTACACGTACATTCCACCTATTCGGACGGCACCATGACTCCCGCAGAGCTTTTAAAACTTGCCGAAAAGACAAATCTTGCCGCATTTGCGCTGACGGATCATGATGCCACAAGGGGACTCGATGAGCTGCTTGCGCTTGCCGCAGACTCCCCCGTCGAAGTAGTGCCCGGAATTGAGATTACCACCGCAATTCCGCGCAAGGACATTCATGTTCTCGGTTACTACATCAACTATCATCACGAAGAAATCCAGAAATTCTTAAACGACCTTATCTGGAAGCGCGAAGACCGCAACCGTAAAATGTGCGACCGCCTCCACGAAGCAGGTCTTTCCATTACTTACGAAAAACTGCGTGCAAGTGTCGGCGAAAACACAATTCTGACGCGTGCCCATTTTGCACGCTTCCTTTTGGATGCAGGCGAAGTATCTTCCATGAACGAAGCCTTCAGCCGTTATTTAGGCGATCACTGCCCTACCTATGTTCACCGGGAAAAAGTACTGCCCGAAGAAGCGGTTCGCATTATCCGCGCATCCGGCGGTGTGCCCGTACTGGCGCATCCGATTCTCTACCGGCTGTCCGATGCAAGACTGGAAGAACTTGTGGCTTCCTTAAAAGAAGCCGGACTTGCAGGCATCGAGACTGTATACAGCACTTATGTGCCTGCCGAAGAGCGGCAGATTCGTGCGCTTGCAAAGAAGTATGATTTGTTAATGACCGGCGGCAGTGATTTTCATGGCAGCAACAAGCCGCATATTCAGCTTGGAACGGGAATGGGCAAGCTCTTCATCCCCGATGAGTTTTTGGACGGAATTAAGAAGGAGTATTTAAAGAACTACAAGTGTAGTTCTTCTGATATCTCATCTGTATCGCAGGGACTCCTCAGTTTCGACATGGACGGAACTCTTCTTGACGACACCAAGCAAATTACGCCCGCAACGCGCGAAGCACTTGAGGCTGCACTTGCCAAAGGCTATGCATTTACCATCTCCACCGGCCGGCCTCTTACCAGCATTCTCCGTCTGGTGGATTCCCTGGACCTTCGTAAATACAATCCCTTAATCAGTGCCTTCAACGGCGGCTGCATTTATGATCTGAACAAAGAGGAAATCGTTTATAAAGAGGTTCTGGACAGCGATGTTGCTGCGGGAATCAAAGCCATGGCAAAGGAAGCCGGACTTCATTTCCATACTTATACCGAACGCGAGGTCATCTCCGAACGGGACACCGAAGAACTGCATTATTACTCTAACTACGTTAAGATGGAATACCGCGTTTGCGAGGATGTGCTTGCGGAAGAACCCGCACCTTACAAGTTCATTACCATGCATTTGACGGACCGTTCCGTTCTTGAAAAAATGCAGGAACAGATTCTTGCAAAATACTCAGACCGGATACAGTGCATTTTCAGCAATGATATGTTTCTGGAAATCATTCCGAAGACTTCCGGAAAAGATGTTGCACTTCGCAAGATGTGCGAAATGCTGGATATTCCTTTCGAGCGTTCCTACGCTTTTGCAGACCAGGATAACGATATTTCCATGTTATCCGCCGCGGCACACGGCGTAGCCCTTGTAAACGGCTCCAAAGGTGCAAAAAAAGCCGCCGATTATATTACCTTCAAAGATAATAATCACGACGGCCTGGTACCGTTTTTAAAAGCACTTTTATAATATTAATGCTTCGGGCTGGTCATAACCTTGGGTTTTGCGTTGCCCGATGCTTTCGGTCCGTTTGCTTTCTGAGCTTCCGGCTTCTGTCCTTCCTTCTGTGCCTTAGCCTTATAGGCTTTGAGCGATGTAACCGATGTGGCCAGATCCTTCAAAGTATAATTTACTTTCAAACGCATCAGACGTTTGGTACTCTCCGGCAAGTCCTTCGTTGCTTCTTCCTTCGCTTTCTGATTCTTAATCACCTCGTCAAAGGCCTTCTTATAATCCTTCTCGGTTTTCTCGTAAAACGAACTCATTTTTGCCTCGCCCGAAAGAACATCCAGGTTCCCATAGTAATCTGTTCGAAGACCTTTTACAAGCGTAGGAAGTTTTGAAGACATTTTAAACTCATCCAGTATAGTCTGATATGTCTGCCAGCGAACGAAGTCCTTATAATCGCCTTCCTGAATCGGCTTGTTTCCGAACTTGTCTTCCATCTCCTTCATCATCTCACGAATGCTGTCTTTCGCTTCATTAATCGCGAGCTGAATTTCCACCGATGCCGAGGGTTTGAAATAAACCTGTGAGATAGCCTCCGGACTAATCGGCTCATTCTGGGCCTGATTCAGAATATATTTCATAAGCGGATCGTTCTTTAACATTTTGACCGTCTGCTGGTTATTCAGATTTCGAATCACGGCTCCTTCCGCTTCCGGATTGGCGATGCGATAATCTTTTGTTTTGTCGCGAATCTCGTGTTCCGCCTTCAAGCATGCAATGTACTGATACAGTTTCTCAACGGCAACCGGGTCCTTCATGCTCTTACCGCTGCATTCGCTTTTAAACATCCAGGTTGTTGCGGAAAGATTCTTTCGGGTGATTGCGTTATTTTCCATAAGATCGGCAATGCCCTCAAGCTTTACCTCAATATGGTCCCTGTACTTCTCAATTTCTTCCAGATTTCCCGCAGTTCCGATTAATTCGTCGGAAACATCGTCCATCAAGTCACTGATATTTTCTTTTGCATTCTGAAGTTTGTCTTCAAAAACCTTCTTCTCTTCTTTTACATCCGCAAGTTTTTTATTTGCTGCCTCAAGAGATTTGGATGCATTATGATAATCATCAATCGAGAGCTTGGCACTCTTAAGTTTCTCTGTAAATTCGGCGTAATCTTTCTCGTAACCTTCTTTTCCGCCCGGGTATTTATCAAGCGCATCTTCGTACTTTTTCAGGTCTTCCCCGTACTTCGCCAAATCCTTCTTATACTCCGCGGACTTGCGATCGTATTCATTCGCATCACGCTCGTACTGTGCAAGTTTATCTTTGTACTGTGCCGACTCCGCAACGTATTTTTCATAATCCGCATCATACTTAGCCGCTGCATCGTCATATGCACGCATGGCATTTATGTATGCGTTGTTTTCCTTTATTGCAGTTTCACGATTGGCATCCATTCCGGATGTTATGGATTCATACTCTTTCAGTGCATTCTCGTAATTCTTAAGTTCCTCTTTATACTTTACATTCTCCGCTTCGAAAACCTTATTTTCTTCCTCGTATCTTTGCAGGGCTTTCTGATAAATCTCCATCAAAGAATTGTAGGCCTTTGTCTCCTCTCTTTGTTTCAGGATTTTTTCCCTGTCATTGTATTCTTTCAGTTTCTCTTTGTATTCTTTCTCCTTATCCGGAAATGCAAGAGCATCCGATCGGAAAACATTCAGTTTTACATCATACTCAAGCCGCTTTGTATATGCTTCTGTGTCTTTTCCACGGAATAATCTCGAGAAAAACAGGGCGATTTTGGAATAGCTTGGTGCGGGGCCCGGATCCTGGGGAATCTTAATCGTCGGTTTTTCCAGATGTTTTAAATCTTTCGTTGCTTCCAAATCCACCAATACATCCGGCTTCGTCGGCTCAACAGGCTTAAAGGGTGCTGTCGGTTCGACCGGTTTGTCCGGAAGTTTCGGCATCCAGTCCTTTGGCTCATTAATATCCGGTTTCACAGGTGCTATCGGTTTAACCGGTTCCGCGGGAACAACAGGGGCCTTGGGTTCTGTCGGCTTAACGGGTTTAACAACTCCGCCCGGAAGAACAGGCTCGTTCGGAAGCTTTTTGATTTTATCCACCTTCTTCTGAAGTTTCTGAATGGAAGCCGTAATGTCCGCGATTCTGTCCACAAATGCTTCGTTCGTGTCTTTCGCTTTCTTGATTACCTTCGAAGTGTCATCGCGAAGGTCTGCGGCTTTATTATATCTGCCGGCATCTGCCTGATCTTCTACGATATCTTCTGCCAGCGAAGATTTCATCGGTGTAAATTTGTTTCCGGGAAGCTGATTGACGGAGCTGATTCGCTCATCGGATTTCGAAAGCTGCCCTTTTGTATTCTTATAGGCATACGGAAGACCGGAGCCGTCGAAAACATACAGCTCGGCTCCCTGTTTTTTCAGTTCAGACTGAATCGCGTCAAGATCGGCAAAAACGTGACCGTCCTTGTCTACCGCAAAATAGTTTCCGTCATCGTCAAAGTCCGGCTCGGTCTTAACGAATTTCACGTTTCTGCGTTTCAGTTTAATATCTTCTTCTTCGACTCTTCGATTCTGCTTTTCCAGTTCCGCAATGTTTAAATTATCCATGTTATACTTCCTGTTTTATTTCGTTCTATTCTTGTAAGGTTTTCTATAATATCATTGAAATTTGTTGAATTCTCAAGCTTCTTGAACATCTTTTCAACACTTTACGAAAAAAGAATACACCCCCCTGTCCAACATTTGTCCAACAAAAAAGCGCCTTTTTGGCGCTTTTTTAAACTTTTTTTATGCCGGCGGAATATCCAATCGTCACTATGGATCGATAATCGGAAAATCAACCCGATACTCTTTCACCAACAACGGGTGTTTTAATGCATAGTCCAAAAGTTCCTCCCGCAGGTTTTCATTAACGTATTGCCGGACCGTTTCGAATTCCAGCTTATTGATTGCCGGACAGGTCGGTGTCAGTGCAATCACAAGTTCCCCGTCCTCCTTACGCATTACGCGCAGCGGCCAGATGCTGCAATCCCACGGTTTTTCTTCCTTCGAAAGAACGCATCCCGTTTCGGATAAATACGGGCATTTCGCCTCTTCTTCCGAATCGTCTGTTTGGTAATGACTGCTTAAATCATACCGCGCATAATCCGCATTTTCCGAAAGCGGAATCAGAACCGTTTCATCAAGTTTCGGATTCTTACGAATGGCTTCCGTATTCTCTTTGGTAAAAACCGGCACCTCCCACAACGATGCTCTTCTGAACGAACAGCAGAATCTGCAGCCGGCGCAGGATTCCTTACTTAGTATTCCTGATAACATTTCTATAACTCCGTTACAATATACTTCTCAATCATTCTATAAGGCTGATATGACCTTTTCGCACGCCTCAAACCTTCCATACCGAGATCTTCCTCGCGATTGATATATGTGTAATCTTTGCAGCAAAGAATCGCGAATTCATTGCAAAGAAGCTGATAGATTCCCGTGATGTCGCGACGGCCTTTCTCAATCACTTCATCCATGCAGTCGTCGTTTAATGCAACACCCACAGCATAACCCACAACCGTACTCTTGACGTAAACTACGATGCCTTTAAATTCCAGCTCGTCAAAATGCATCAGATAATACCTGATGGCCTCGTTCTCCCGCGCAAGCATTTCGTCATACCCTTCCGCAAGCCGGTCTTCAATCCAGGCTTTCTGAAACAGAATCACGTCAAGCAGATTGTCCTCACAGATATCCTCGATGCGAACGCTTCCTTCATACGTCGAATAAAAAGCACGCACGCGGTTTCTCTTTGCCGCCAGCGCTTTCCCCGGAAGCACGCGCAGGTCTTCCGCAAGATACAGATACTCCGCATAATCTTCCGAATTCTCGTAAGTAAAACGCCCCGAATACTGTTCTTCCAGGATGCTCTTAAACTCTTCCGTTACGGTAAAGAACTTCACCTTCGAATCATATTCTTTCGCATCATTCAGAATCATATCGATAAAATGTTTCGGATCCTTCATATCACCGAGCGGCGCAAGATAAACGCGCACACCTTCCTCATCCAGAAGGCTTCTGTGAACGAATAAAACATCCTCGCAAAGTGCATATTCATCGCCGTACTTCATGGAAAGGCCGGTCATTAAATAAACCGAATGCTGACACGAAGAAGCACCGTATTTTTTGAAATACGGCTCCAGCAGGTTCTTTTCTTCGATTGTCACTTTTTTAAACTCAATCATCAATCTTAAAAAAATCTATCTCCATTCCGCTGTGCAGTTTTTCCACACGATCTCCAAGCTGCTCTTTTAAAATATCAAAAGCATGGTCGCCGGTGCAGTGACCGGTATATATATGTTTTATGCCTGCTTCTTTCAACTCCGATGCACAGGTGAGAATATCGTCGTCCGAAGATTTATGAAGATGGAATCCGCCGATAAATGCATAGATTTCCTTCTTCTCATCGCAGTAGTATTCTCTTACTTCCCGGATGATATTTGCCACACCGGCATGGGAACAGCTGCTTACGATTACGGGGCCGTGTTTGGATTCCAGAATAAGCGTCTGTTCATGGCGAAAATCATCGGGCACCATTTCATCGCCTTCCTCACGGAACAGTTTCGTCCGCTCTCCGATTGCAGAAAGTCCCTCCGTGGTATGCGGAATCAGAATCGTGGACCAGGATAACGGGAGTTTGAAATCTTCGTCCATATACTGAAGGCGCTTTGCATATTCTTCAAAAATACCCTTTCTGGGGCCGATATATTTTAAGCCGTCCTCGTGTACGGAATAATAACGCGCATCCGCATCTTTTCCGACATAGAGTTTTGCTTTTTTGTTAATTTCAAAAAACTTATCGAAACCGTCCGCATGGTCATAATGTGCATGCGAAAGAACCGCCACATCCGCTTTGGATAAATCGATGCCCATTTTCTTCGCATTCTCGTAGAACAAATCACTCTGTCCCGCGTCCACCAGCATCGTGTATTGTCCGTATTCGACATACAAAGACAGGCCGTGTTCCCCGGGCAGCGTAACACTCTCACCGGTTTCGTTTCCGGCATCGTCTTTTACGGCAACGCTTCCTTCTGAGTTTTCGGACAATACCACGATGCGAAAGCGCGATTTGTGTTTACGGGCCTTTATGGCATCAATGATGATTTGCGGCAGTGAATATACCGTAACATCCAGAAGAAATCCGATCCAGAAAAACGGTCTTGTCTGCGGAAAGAATAAAAAGGCACCTGCAAACCAGAACGCGCCAAAAAACGGAATCGCCGAAGTGTGCGTTCCGCGCTTTTTATTCTGAAAATAGACGCCGATATTATAAAAGTCATGAGCAAAGCCCATTATGATGCACACGCCCAAAAACAACGCACGGACTTTCTGCCAGTATGTCATCCCTGATTCTCCACTAAAAAATGTCCCGCATACAGCAACTACAAACGTCAGTCAATTACAAATGTCAGTCAATCACAAGTTCCACCGGACAGTGATCGGAACCCATCACCTCCGCGTGAATGGAGGCTCCTTTGATACGGTCCTTCAGCTTCTCGGATACGACAAAATAGTCAATCCGCCATCCCGCATTTTTCTCTCTTGCATGGAACATGTATGACCACCAGGAATACGCATCCTTCGTATCGGGATACAGATAACGGAACGAATCCACATAACCGCTTGCAAGGACCTTTGAAAAGCACGCTCTTTCGCGGTCTGTAAATCCCGCATTGTTGCGGTTTGACTTCGGATTCTTTAAATCGATTTCTTCATGCGCAACATTTAAATCGCCGCAGTAAATAACCGGTTTCTTCTTCTCCAGTTTCAGGATGTATTTTAAGAACGCATCCTCCCAGGTCTCGCGGTAATCAAGCCTGGTAAGCTCTCTCTGGGAATTCGGAACATACACGACAATCATGTAAAATTCTTCGAATTCCGCCGTAATCACACGGCCCTCATGATCATGCTCTTCCACGCCGATTCCGTAAGTTACGTTTAACGGTTCCTTCTTCGTAAAGAGCGCTGTTCCGGAGTATCCTTTTTTCTCCGCATAATTCCAGTACTGATGATATCCGGGCAGCTCCAGATCGTGCTGATCCGCCTGCAGTTTTGTTTCCTGCAGACAGAAGATATCCGCATCCGCCTCGTTAAAATAATCGAGAAAGCCTTTCGTAAGGCATGCCCTGAGTCCGTTTACGTTCCATGAAATTAATTTCATA
>CADCOL010000018.1 GCA_902803015.1 uncultured Lachnospiraceae bacterium
TGATTTTACAGGGCTTCGGGCTTTTCAATTTTTGAGGATTTGTGTTCACCTGTGTTCACCAGCCTGAAAATTATCTCGTGATTCTCTTTACATACCCAGTCTTTTTCTTTGATTGCAGATATGGTAAAATAAAAACTGTTTCGGACGGCAGGTTTATTTAAAGGTGTTTGTAAATTGAAAGAAAAAAACAATAAAGAGTATCAGACACTGCTTATTTTTAACGTTCTTGTTTTCGTGTTCTTTACAGGACTGTTTTTGCTGGGATCTTTTACCGATGAATCGATTGCTGCTTCCCTTTATACACCGAACAGCCTTGTTGCGAAGATCATCACATCCTGTGGAGTCTATCCGTTCTTTGCTTTTGCGGTATTGTTTACCGGTGTACTTTGCGAGGGGATTATTCACTCCGGCTTACCCAAACCCGTTAAAATCATACTGGCGGCATTCGCCTATCTGATTGCCACCTTTGTGGGCTTCATCGGTGCCGGCGCATTGGTGGATGGCGACTGCCTGGGCAGCCTTTTCCCTGCATTAAATCGTAATATTCCGGTAATTGTCGGATTATGTTTTGTTACCAATCCGCCCCTGCTCTGCCTTGGATTTTATCTCGGAGCGAAGAAAAAGGACGATGACCGGCTGATAAAAAGCGTCATCTGCCTGTTGGTTTTGCTTGGAATAACCTATGGCACGATGGAGATTTTCAAAGGCGTTTTCCATCGTCCGAGATACCGGCTGGTGGTACAGGGTTTTGAAGGAATCGGTTATATTCCCTGGTATACACCGTTTCACAGAGCAAAGGAATTCATTGAAAGCCTGGGAATTCCCAAAGGAGAATTCCGTTCTTTCCCCAGCGGACATGCCATTCTCAGCATGAGTATGGTTTTTATCCTGCAGTCCCTTTCGTTCCTGTCCGGAAAGTTAAAGAATAAAAAACTGATTTTGGGAATCGCAGGTCTGATTTTTTCCGTCATAATCATGTCTACGAGAATGATTCTCGGAGCGCATTATCTGAGTGATGTTTGCGCAGGCGCAGTCATCAGCACTGTTTTTGCCCTGATTTATACCGTCATTCAGCATCAAATAAATAACGGGAGGAAACCAAATGGGACAACCTGATAAACCTATACGCGAAGTTTCCGTGGAAGGCTGTGAAGTTCTCGGAAGAGGCGGAAACGGAGCCGTCTACAGACTGGACGACGAAACCATCGTCAAAGAATATTTTAAAGAAAGAAGCAGTCTCGAGAAAATCAACCAAAGCAGAGAAAATACCAGGGCTGCATTCGTAGCGGGTGTCCCCACCATGATTGCCTTCGATTTGGTTCGCGTCGGCGACAACTACGGCGTTATTTATGAAATGATCAATGCCGATTCCATGAACCGCATAATCCCTCAAAATCCGGAAAAAATCGAAGAATACGCGGACCTTATTACCGATACGTTAATCAAACTTCATCATACGAAACTGAAAAAAGGTGCTTTACCGGATGCCAGAGGAAAGTATTGGACGGAAATCAAGCAAACAAAGGAAGCTGGATTCTATACGGAGGAGGAAGCAGCGAAAGTCAAAGCACTGATTGATGCGATTCCGGAGCGGAATACGTTCATTCACATGGATTATCATCCCGGAAACATGATGCTGCAAAACGGCGAACTGATGCTGATCGATGTGGACGATTCCGGACTCGGTCATCCAATCATAGATCTCGCCGCCATGTACCTGGTTTATGTTACGGCTGCAAAGTCAAACTGGAAGGTAACCAGCCAGGACATTAAGAAGAAGCATTACGATATCCTTTGGGACCGCTTTGTCAAACGCTATTTCAATACGAATGATCCGAAAGAAATCGCGGAAATCAACCGCCTGATTTACGGTTATTCGCTGCCCCGCTTTATCCGCGGTGTCGCATGTTCTCCGTCGGTGCCGAATATTCTGCGCAAACCCATTGTTTCAAGTGCCAAGAAAAAACTGTTTTCCATGATAGATACCCTTCATCCGATTCCGTAAACCGAAGCTTAAGGGAGAACCCATATGGTCAAGAATTTTATATCCCTTCCCGGGGTTTCCAACACCAGAGAACTCGGAGGATATCCGGTCGGTGATACCGTAATCCGAAAAGGCGTACTGATCCGAAGCGGAAATCTGGTGAATGCAAAGCCGGAAGCGGTTTTGGTACTTCGGGATACGTATCACTTGCAGACCGTGATTGATTTTCGTTCCAAGGATAAGCGAAAGAACAATCCGGACGCAGTAATTCCCGGTGCTAAAAGCATCAGCCTGCCCGTTGTGGAGACAATGGACTATGCGTCCATGCTGAAAAATCCACTGCACCTTCCAAAACTGATGGCTAAGAAAAA
>CADCOL010000019.1 GCA_902803015.1 uncultured Lachnospiraceae bacterium
CGCAATCGCGGAAAAAAAGCGTTCCGGGATTTTTTCCAAATTCTTCTTCTAAACGATCCCGCAAAAGGCGCCATTCTCTGGCACTGCGATGACGGAAAAGACAGAGCCGGAATTGCAACGATGCTCTTTCTGTCCGCGCTTGGAGCAGACAGGGAAACCATTCTTTGCGATTACCTTTACACCAATGAATGCAACGCCGCCGTTATAGAAGAGGTAAAAAAGGAATACGAATCCTTCGGGATTTCTGGCGAGAAATTGGATGCCATGATTTATGCATCCGGCGGCGTATTTGAAAAGTACATGAACCATGCCATAGATACACTAAACGACAGGTACGGAAGCATAAAAGGATACCTTCAAACCGAGCTTGGCCTAAAGGACGAAGATTTTACAATCCTTAAGGAAAAATACCTGACCTGCTGATAATTTCAGAGAAGAGTTGATTATTTTTGAAGTAATCGTGCGTAACTTGGTTGTTGAAAGTGGGACCTAGGTGGGACCCCAAAGGGATGCATGGCATCCCTTTTATTTTTTGTTCGGTATGAAAATTGTTACAATCGTTCCGCCGCCTTCTGCGGGAGAAATGGTAAGTGTTCCGTTACACATCAGCGCAAGACGTTCGCGAATATTATCCAGCGCAATGTGAGGTTCTCTGTCATCTTCTTTATTCTCGTTATTTTCCGGGAAACCGGGGCCGGTATCGCGGACGGTGATTTCACTTCCCAAATTAACCTCACGGGTGGATATGGTAATGTGAAGCGGTTCGAGTTCCGGATCGACGCCATATTTGACGGAGTTTTCCACAATGGGCTGAAGAGTCAGGGGAGGGAGACGAAATGCGCTGTACGGGATATCGAAATCTACGAAGAGACTTTCCTCAAACCGGGTCTTCTCGATTTCAAGATAGGTACGAACGTGGGCGAGTTCCTCGGAAAACGGAATCGTTCCGTGTTTTGCAATTGCAGAGAAATTCTTGCGAAGATAATTGGTGAAGTCATCAATTGTCTTCATTGCTTTTTGGGGATCCTGTTCACAAAGGTAGTAGATACTGGTCATTGTGTTGTAAATAAAATGCGGTCGCATCTGGAGCACCAGAATACTGGCCTGTGCTTCGAGATTTTCCTCACGCTGTTTTATATATTTGTCCAACTGGTCGTTCAGGACAAACATAAAAAGAATCATGGCGGAGACTGAGGTTCCGATTACGACAAGCATCAGGCCGTAGAATTTCATCTGAACCAGCATGCACGCAAGCGGAATCAGCAGATAGCATAAAAAGGCGGTCATCTGCTTGCGGTTTAACACTTTTCTTTTTCGAATCAGCGTGATGCAATTGACAATCATCATAACGGCGGGTACCACTAAAAGAAGCGGATACAGCGTGCCTCTGTGATATACATTATCATCGGTGATATAGTAAATGTTTTTCGTAAACTGCGTAATAATCAATATTACGGAATATATTAAAAACAATAAGGCCGTAATATAGAATTCCGGCTGACGGACAGCCTTTTTCCCACTGCATTTCAGTATATAAACGGTAAGAAGAGGAGGAAGGAGCGCAGAAAACAGTGACTCAAAGAACAAAAAGAGTCTGGTAAACACGGCAAGATGCTCTCCGGGAATATAGAAAAAAATCTGTTCAAGCAGATCCGCAGAAATATACGCAATCAGAACACAGAAAAATACTTTAAAAAAGAGTTTATTCCAGCGGCTCATGTAGGTTGTGGTAATGGTAAGAAATAAACCCATGATTGCCACGGTAAGCCCGATGGCGGCAAACCCGTAATTGATTAAATCAATAAGTGTTATCATATTACCTTATTATACCCCCCCCGAAAAATGATGGCGAAGCCTGGAAAGCTGCTTCTTTACAGCGTTTTCGGAGATTGGTTTTAATAAAAAACCACATGCGCCTGTCTCCCATGCATCCAGAGAATAATCCGCATAGGCCGTCAGGAAAATCACATTGGTTCTCGGGTTGATGGCAAGCAGTTCACGACAGACATCCAAACCGTTCGTATTTCCCATTTCGATATCCAAAAATGCAAGAGAAACAGGATTGTTTCTGGCAAATTCGAGTGCCTCGGAAGGTTTGGTAAAACCTTTCACGGATGCGCTCGGAAATACATTTTCCAAAACCGGAAGTCCGCCGGTCAGTACAATTCTTTCATCATCCAGCATAATCACGTTCGGAATCGTCTCCTGATGTTTCATGACATCGAGCAGATAGGAAGGTTCCACATCCAAAACACTGGAGATGCACACAATCATGGAAGCGTCCGGCATGCGTCGCCCGGTTTCCCAGTTTGCGCATGTGGAACGGTCGATATACAGCATATCGGCAAACTGCTGCTGCGAAAGCCCTTTTTCGGTTCTTAATTGTTTGATTGTTTCGCCAAGCGAACTCATTCTCAGTCATCCTTTATTCTGTAGTTTGATTATTTACATAAAGAATAATTCATAAACCGAATAATCTCAAGAAACACTCTACCACATGTCGTTTCATTCTGAAACAATCACTGTTTGTTTTTTGCGGGATTTTATATAATTAATTGAGGAAATAGTTTATTGAGGGTTCTGTATGTATTACGCAAGTGTCGGGCTGATTTCATTAATTGTTACCGTAATTATCAATTTTGAAATCTTAAAAAAGAATACGAATGAGCGTAGCGTTACGAAGAGAAGATATCGTCATTTTCTTTTTAGCGTTATTGTTTATTTTGTGTCCGATATTCTGTGGGGCTACATGTACGACGAAAGGTGGCTTATTCCGACATACATCGATACCATGGCGTTCTTTGTCTCCATGGCGGTTTCCGTTCTGTTATGGACCAGATTCGTAACAACTTACCTGGATACTCACGGCAGATTTTCCAAGTTCTTATTAGGCGGTGGCTGGCTTGTATTCACGTATCAGGTTATAGCGCTGGTTATTAACCTCTTTTACCCGATCTTCTTCGGTTTCGGAGAAGGAAATGAATATATACCCGGCAAAGCCAGATATATCACGCTTTTCATTCAAATGGGATTATATCTGGGTACTTCGATTTATACGCTTGCGGTAGCCGTGAAAACGGAGGGGGATGAAAAATCCCATCACAGAACCATAGGATTCTCCGGAATTGTTATGACATTCTTCATCGCACTTCAGTCATTCTTTCCGCTCATGCCGTTTTATGCGATAGGTTGTCTGTTTGCAACCTGTATGATTCACTCGTTTGTTTATAAAGACGAGACGGCTGAAATGGGACGTGAAATCGGTACCGCAAAACAGATGGCATACCGTGACCCGTTAACGGGTGTTAAAAGCAAACTTGCTTATCTGGAAAGACTGGGAGATTTGGAGGGACGTGTGGAAGCGGGGTCACTGTCCAAATACGGCGTGGTTGTATTTGATGTCAACGGATTGAAAAAAATCAATGATACATTAGGTCACGATGAAGGCGATGAATATATCCGAAGTGCTTGCAGACTGATTTGCGAACAGTTTAAGCATAGTCCGGTATTTCGAATCGGAGGCGATGAGTTTGTTGCTATTTTAGAAGGTGAAGATTACGAAAACCGTGAGGATTTGCTGAAATCTTTTGAAACCGCGGTTGAAGAATACCGTGCAAACGGTAAAGTGGTTGTATCAAGCGGTATGGCGGTTTATCAGACCGAAACGGACGACAGTTATAACGATGTCTTTAAACGCGCGGATAAAAAAATGTATGAACGGAAGGGATATCTGAAAGGCATTTGATTCAGGAGAAAATATATAAAGGTTGTGCAAAAACAAAAGAACCTGATTCGGAGGAGACACGAAAAATGAGCGAAAGTATAAAAATAGAAACCGTAAAAACGGATGATTTTGAAATGGATTATTTTAAGTTCGGACAAGGGAAGGATACAATGGTAATCATTCCG
>CADCOL010000020.1 GCA_902803015.1 uncultured Lachnospiraceae bacterium
ATTCCGACGACAAGGATCAAAAGAAATCCGACAAGAAAGACAAAAAAGATAAAACCGATAAGAAAGATAAAAAGTCTGAAAAGAAAGAAAAGGAATCTGAAGGAAAGGAAAAAAATACCGACGACGAAGACGATGACGACGAAGAAGAGGAAGAAGAAGCGTCTGAAAAGGCTTACTTCAAGTCTTCCAAGGAGCAGGCGGATGATGCAAGAAATTCCGCAGTTGCCCTGATTATCGTCGGCGTACTTGGATTGACATTCGAGGCTCTGGTTGTATTCCATGTCCTTCCGCTTCAGGTAAACGGAATCCCGGGCGCAGTTTTGTATGGCTTTATGGCGCTGGTATTTGCAATTCTTCTTGTCAGCGGAATTATGTCCATTTTTACCGCGAAACGTTTGCGCGGTGCCATTGTGGAAGAAAAGAACTATACCGACGAAGTTGTGGCTTTCTGCAAAGAGAATGCGGTTGATTTTGTTACCAAAATGATTCCTGATGCGAAAGAGGAAAATGACGAAAGCGCATATTTTAACAGGATCGGTCTTTTGAAGATGCTGATTCGCAGGGAAGATAAATTTGCGGAGATTGAAGACGATGTTCTCGACAATATTCTTGACGAGAATTATTCCGAGATTTTCTCAAAAAAGAAATCATAAATCCGGAACGGATATCTAAGAAACCATGAATATTACCATCATCTGTGTCGGACGAATCAAAGAAGCTTTTTATCGCGATGCGATTGCGGAATACTCCAAGCGGCTTTCCAAATACTGTAAATACAGCATTGTGGAAGTGGCCGATGAAGAGTGTCCCGAGAATGCGTCCGCATCGGAAGAAGAAAAAATCAAGCGCACGGAAGGTGATAGAATCCTGAAAAAGATTCCGAATTCCGCATATGTCATTGCACTTGCCATTGACGGAAAACGCAAGGACAGCGTGAAGTTTTCCGAGGATTTAAATAAACTCTTTATATCGGGCAAAAGCGAAATCGCATTTGTAATCGGAGGATCCATCGGATTGTCGGACGAAGTTTTGCAAAGAGCAAATGAAAAATTAAGCTTTTCCGACATGACATTTCCGCACCAGCTGATGCGCGTCATTCTGTCCGAACAGATTTACAGAGCCTTTCGCATTATGAAGGGCGAACCTTACCATAAATGACCGGTATGGGATTACAGGCAGGTGACTGATTGAATAATAATTCGGGGAGGGATAAATTATGAGAATGTATGATCTGATTATGAAAAAACGTAACGGTCTGGCTCTTTCCGACGAAGAAATTCGATTTATTGTGGACGGCTATACAAAAGGCGACATTCCGGATTATCAGATGTCTGCATTTACCATGGCCGTCTTTTTTCGGGGAATGAACAGCAAAGAAACACTTGCACTTACCATGGCAATGGCGGAAAGCGGCGATATGCTGGATTTATCCGGTATCCCCGGGATCAAATGTGACAAGCATTCCACAGGCGGCGTGGGTGATAAAACATCCTTATCCGTCATTCCGCTGGTTGCATCCTTCGGACTGATTACTGCAAAAATGTCCGGCCGCGGGCTTGGACATACGGGCGGAACCGTGGATAAACTGGAAAGCTTCCCGGGATTCCATACGGAGATTTCAGGCGATGATTTTATCAACCAGGTGAAAGAAATCGGAATTGCCCTGGTCGGTCAAAGCGCAGATCTGGCGCCTGCAGACAAAAAACTATATGCACTTCGCGATGTGACCGCCACGGTCGATAATATTTCTCTGATTGCTTCTTCGATTATGAGCAAGAAACTCGCTGCCGGAGCGGATTTAATCCTTCTGGATGTCAAGACCGGAAGCGGTGCTTTTATGAAGACATTTGAAGATTCGAAAGCTTTGGCCAAAGAAATGGTTGAAATCGGAAACGGTGCCGGAAGAAAGACCATGGCGACGATTACCGACATGGATCAGCCGCTGGGAAATGCCATCGGAAATTCGCTTGAAGTCAAAGAAGCCATTGATGCACTGCGTGGCTGTGCACCGGCTGATTATACCGAACTGGTATATGCATTTGCGGAAGAATTCCTTATGGCTACCGATATGGCTTCGACCAAAGAAGAGGCAAAACAAATGGTAGATGCCAAGATTCAGAGTGGTGAAGCTCTCGATAAATTTGCCGAATTTGTGAAAGCACAGGGCGGAAATCCCGAAGATGTATATCATTACGAGAATCTTCCGAAAGCCGATTTTACCGCAGAGATTCTTGCGGAGGAAGATGGATTCGTCGGACATATTCAGTGCGACGAAATCGGAATCTGTGCAATGCTTTTAGGCGGCGGAAGAGCAAAGAAAGAAGATGTGATTGACCCCGCCGTCGGATTTATCCTTCACAAAAAATGCGGCGATTATGTAAAAAAAGGCGAAAGCCTTGCAACCATGCATTATAATTCCAAAGAGTATCCTTCGGAGGTGGAGGCAAGATTTAAGAAGGCTTATACGATTCAGGCCGATAAGCCCGAAGCAAGACCGCTTATTTACGAAGTAATCTCGTAGAAAGGATTTGAATGGATCAAAGAAGCGTAACCTACAGAATGGAATTACCTGCCGAACATATGCGCAATATTTTCGGCGAAGGGGATGCGTATATTAAAGAAATCGAAGAGGAGCTGCATGTGGCGATTTTTGATCGTGACGGTGCGGTTTCGATTATGGGGCATGAAAACGATGTCAAGAAAGCAGTGGCGTTACTCAGTGAACTGACCGAGCTTTCCGCAAAAGGCATTCACCCGACCAAACAGAAGGTGGAGTACGGCATTGAAATGTCCAAGGAAAATAAAGAAAATGTGCTGATTTCCATGGAAGGCGATACGATTTGCCATACGGTAAACGGCAAAACCGTAAAACCGATGACTTTGGGACAAAAACAGTATGTGGATGCGATTCGCAAAAACATGATTGTTTTCGGACTCGGACCGGCAGGTACCGGAAAAACCTATCTTGCCATGGCGATGGCGATTACCGCGTTTAAAAACGAGGAAGTCGGACGAATCATTCTGACAAGGCCTGCCATTGAAGCAGGGGAGAAGCTTGGATTTCTGCCCGGTGATATGCAGAGTAAAATCGATCCGTATTTAAGACCCCTTTATGATGCACTTTATCAGATTATGGGTGCGGATGCATTTGTAAAGAATATGGAAAAAGGGCTGATTGAGGTGGCGCCGCTTGCCTATATGCGCGGACGTACGCTTGACAATGCGTTTATTATTCTCGATGAAGCGCAGAATACGACGCCTGCACAGATGAAAATGTTTTTAACCCGTATCGGATACGGTTCGAAAGTTATTATTACCGGCGATTCGACACAGAAGGACCTTCCGAAGGATGCGATTTCCGGTCTGGATGTTGCCGTAAAAGTTGTTTCCGGTATAGACGGCATTGCAATCTGCAAACTGACCGGCAAGGACGTTGTCAGACATCCTCTGGTACAAAAGATTGTAAATGCATACGAAAAGTATGAAGAAAAGAATGTAAAGCGCGGCAAGAAGAAAGCGCCGGTTGCGAAGATTAAGAAGTCGGAGTGATTATAAATGCAAATTTTTCTGGATAACGAAACCGATTACAATCCCGGATTTGATTTGGAAGAACTGACCAAAGAAGTCTCCAAATACATTCTTTCCGAGGAAAAATGCCCGTTTCAGTGTGAGATTTCCCTTCTGGTAACGGATGATGAGGGAATCCGTGAAGTAAACCGTGATTTTCGTGGAATCGATAAAGAAACGGATGTGCTTTCATTCCCGGCTTTTGATTATGAAAAAGCGGGAGATTTCGGATTCTATCAAAGCGAAGAATTCTACGGGAATATCAATCCGGACAACGGTTGCTTTGTTCTCGGCGATATTATGATCAATAAAAACCGTGTGATTTCACAGGCCGCGGAATACGGTCATTCCGAGAAACGGGAATTTGCTTTTCTCGTCGCACATTCCGTGCTTCATTTAATCGGTTACGACCATATGACCGATGAAGAAGCTGCGGTAATGGAAGGAAAGCAGAAAGAATATCTCGATGCGCTCGGAATCAGCAGAGATTCGAAGGAACAGTAAATGGGTAAAAAGAAACGTACAAAAAGCATAGCCGGCAGTATTCTGGTGCAGGGAGGAATCCTTGCCATCGCCGGTATTATCGCAAGAGCAATCGGTCTGATTCGCCGGATTCCGCTTACCAATATCATCGGCGATATGGGCAACGGATATTATGCGAATGCGTATGAAATCTATTCGATTGTCTTACTTTTGTCGTCCTATTCGCTGCCGGTTGCCATTTCCAGACTGGTAGCGTCCAGAACGGAACGCGGGCAGATTAAGAATACACAGAAATATTTTAAGGGTGCATTGCTCTTTGCGCTGATTTCCGGCGGATTGTCCTGCGGACTGGTAATGGTATTTGCGGATACGCTTGCCACAACCGTAATGGGCGAGCCAAAATCCGCAATGGCTTTAAGAGTTCTTGCTCCGACGCTTTTGATTTTTGCAATCATGGGCGCATTCCGCGGATATTTCCAGGGAAAAGGAACCATGGTGGTTACCGCAATTTCCCAGATTATCGAGCAGATTGTACTTGTTGTAACGTCACTGGTATTTGCATCCATTTTCTTTAATATCGGTTCCAAGTTCGGCAATATCATGATGGATGCCAATTTTGCCCCGGCACTCGGTGCGGCCGGTGCAACGGTCGGTTGCGGACTCGGTGCACTGGCATCGTTGCTTTATGTAATGATCAATTACCAGCTCTATGTAAAGAAACGCGTATCAAAAGAAATCGTCATGGATCCGACCAAGAAGACGGAACCCATGGGAGTTGTCATGACGACGATTCTGATCACGGTGGTACCGTTTATCTTAAGCACCGTAATCTATAATGTTTCCGGTATTTTAAACCAGTCCACATACAATCACTTCATGGAATCCATCGGAAAAGTGGATTTAAAGACGCTTTGCATGGGTGTTTATTCCGGTAAATACAAGGTTTTGATTAATCTTCCGATTGCGCTTGCAAATGCAATGGTTTCTGCAATTGTGCCGTCCCTTTCCGCAAGCGTTTCGAAAAACGATCATGTGACCGCAAGAATGAAGGTTGCTTCCGCGATTCGTGTTACGATGGTCATTACGATTCCATGTGCGGTCGGTCTTGCGGTACTCGGCCATCCGATTGTGGATATTCTGTTTAACGGCGAAATCGATATGGCTGCAAGAATGCTCTATATCGGTACTTTGTCGATTATATTCTTTGCATTGTCGACGCTCGGAAACGGTATTTTGCAGGGCATCGGAAAAATCTATGTTCCGGTCATCAATGCCGCCATTGCGCTGGTGGTAAACGTTCTTTCCATGCAGCTTTTCCTGCGCGGACTGAAAATCGGCATTTATTCCGTCGTTCTTGCAAACATGCTGTTTTCGCTTGTTATGTGCATTCTGAATCATCTGATGATTCACAAATACCTGCATTATAAGCAGGAGACCAGGCAGACATTCATTATACCGGCGCTTTGTTCCGTTATTATGGGAGCGCTTTGCCTGCCGGTATATCTTTTGTTCAATCTGTTTTTACCGTTCCAGATTGCATGTATGATTGCCATTATTTTTGCAATCATCGTTTACCTGATTCTGATGACGGTATTCAAAGGCTTTACGAAAGAAACATTTGACGCATTGCCCATGGGCGATAAGCTTCTTCGGTTTTTCCAACGTTTGGGGTTATTTAGAAAATGAGTAAAGTAGCAGTAATCGGCGGCGGTGCCTCGGGACTGGTTGCAGCATATTATGCAGCCGCAAACGAAGCATCCGTTACCGTTTTTGAAAAGAATGAAATTGTCGGAAAGAAATTGCGCTTAACCGGTAACGGCAGGTGCAATTATTCGAATGAGGATTTGAATCTGTCGCATTATGAGCATTCGTACGGACACAGCAATCCGGATTTCCTGGATGCCATGGGCTTTGAAGATGATTTAAAATTGATTTCTTCGGTCATCGGAGAAAACGGCAGGGAAGAATTTACGGCATTTTTGGAATCCTGCGGAATTCTGACCACGCATCATAACGAATATTATTATCCGTTTTCCGAACGTGCCGGGGAGATGACGGATACCCTGTTCGGTGTTTTAAAGAGAAAGGGCATTGAATTTAAACTCGGTACGCAGGTGCAGTCCGTAACACATGCTTCGGACGGCAAATTTGAAATCGAAGGAGAAAGGTATGATGCGCTGATTCTTGCAACAGGCGGAAAAGCTGCTCCGAAGACCGGCAGTGACGGTTCGGGCTATCGGATTGCAAGATGCTTCGGACATACGGTCACTTATACATATCCCGTGCTTGTTGCATTAAACTATGATGCATCATACGGCGATGCACTTGCCGGAATCCGTTGCAGGGGACTTGCAAAGGGTATTGTCGACGAAGAGGAGATCTGTTCTTCTCTTGGCGAAATCCAGTTCACAAAGGATTGTGTATCCGGAATTCCCGTATTTCAGTTAAGCAGAAGGCTGACCAAACCGATTGAAGAAAAGAAGAATGTGCAGATTGAAATCGATTTCATTCCGCAGATTAAGGCAGAGGATTTGGATACATTCCTTTCTGCGCGAAAGGAAAACTTAGGCAGTCCGGATTCAAAAGAATTCTTTGCGGGAATGCTTCCGGAAAAGCTGACGGAATTCCTGCTTGATGAATTTTCCAAAGTGGATTATCACGAAACTTACGATTCGAGTACTTTCGAAAAGAGATTTTTAACGTATCTTAAGCATTATCGCATCCCGATTCATTCGCATGCCGGTTATGATTCGGCGCAGTGTACCAGAGGCGGTGTGGATTTGTCGGAACTTGACGATACATTGCAGTCAAAGCTGATTCCGAATCTTTACTTTGCCGGGGAAATGACCGATGTGGACGGCGATTGCGGCGGATATAATCTGCAGTGGGCATTTTCTTCGGGAAAAATGGCCGGAGTCTGTGCGGCA
>CADCOL010000021.1 GCA_902803015.1 uncultured Lachnospiraceae bacterium
GATTCGTATTGAGACGCGTGATCTGAAGGCACAACAGAAGAAGGAATTAAATGCCCTTCAGAACAAGGCCGTCAACAGCGGTGCACAAAGAGATCGTGCCAATGCTGTAACCGGCAAGAATCCGGCGGTACACACCAGACCTCGTTCGAATACCGTAAATGGAAAGCCTCAACCGAAAGCACAGGGCGATCAGCCGGAAGGTCCGAATGCCGGACGTGCCATGAACGGACCGAAAGGATTTTAAAATAAATATAAAAATCCTTAAAAAAAGCACATTCTTGTTGGACAAATGTTGGACATGTAATGTTATAAATATGTTGTTGAAGTAATAATTTGCCGGCCTTCGGCATTCTGCCGAAGACCGGAATCAATAAATCAGAGGTTCCTTATGGATAATCAGAACTTACTCAGAAGAGACAGTAATCGAAATCAGAATAATCAAAACGGGAATAACCCGCCGGGACCGCAACAGAACAATCCCGTACAGAATAATCCGGTTCAGAATCAGGTTCAGCCGCAACCCCAGCCGCAGCCCGAAGCTCCCAAAGAAGAGGAAATCAAGGGCCGTACTTTAAAGACCGATAACGAGCTTAAAGTCAGGGGCAAGAGAGTTGCAGCGGATTTAAAAGGTTCGGAATTATGGATGCGCGGCAGCGAAGAGTTTAAGAACGCGAAGAGTAAGTATGACCGTGTTCAGAAACTCTGGGCCGAGTATGCGGCAAAAGAGAATCCCACCGAGGAAGAAGCAAGAAAACTCCGAGGTGAGATGCTCAATGCGCTCTATATGGCGGATAAATATCTCGGTAAGAAATATGAGGATAAGGATACCAGCAAGAACGCTACCAAACGTAAGGAATCCATGGCAAATGCTTTTAACCAGCTGGAAGAACAGATTGCGGTCATGGATTCCAAACTTGAGGAAATCAGAAAGCAGCCGGCACCGAGTGTCAAAAAGATTTCCTCGAATACAAACGATGCGTTAAAGCAGATGAAGGACGCAAAACTGTTCCTTCGAGGCAGTGAAGAATATGATAAGGCGCTCGAAGAATTCGAAAAGGCGCAGAAGAAGATGGAGGCCCTGAACAAGAAATATGCAGGGAAAGAAGACCAGATTCCGACGACCGAAATCGAAGATGTCAGGGAGCAGTTTAAGAATGCCAGAGAAAAGCTTGCAACCTACTGCTATAAAAAAGACGGCGATGTCGTTAAGGAAAATACGCATAAACGTGTAAACGCGTCCAGAGGCGCAATTGCAGTCTGCGATCAGACACTGCGCAAGATGGATGAGTTGGAGGAGGCGTGGGAAAAATCACCGGCCAAAACCAACGAACAGATTAAAAAAGATTTTGATAAGGCGATTGCGGAATTGGATGTTGCCGATAAACTTACGACCGGCAGCAAGGAATTCAAAATTGCCGCTGCAACGTTCTATCAGTCCACTAAAGCGATGGACAAAGTAATAAAAGCCGAAGCTGGCGGTAAGGAACTCGATTTCGAAACGCTTGCTTCGCTGGAATACAATTGCAATTTAAGCGAGAAAAAGATCGACGAGTATCTTGATACAAAGAAGGGCAAGAAACTTTCCTCCACCGCTCAGACGCGTGTGGATGCCATGAAGACGTCAAAGAACGCCATCCGCGAAAACCGCAAGATGATTAAGGAAAAGTATAAAGTCCTGCAGGAAAAAGCGGTTGCAATGACCGAAGAAAACTTAGGCATTTCGGATGATAAGGTTGTTACAAACCTGAAAGAATATCATAAGCATGTAGACGGAAAGCGTGTATGGTTCGGAAGTCAGGAATTCAAAGACGGCATGAATGCATACGACGACGTGACCAGAAAAGCGCAGGAAAGAGCCGACAGCGGAAAAGAACTTTCCGAAAAAGAGCTGAAAACCGATATCGAAGAGTACAAAAAAGCACTTGAAAAGATGAAGAAGTACATCGTTCGAAAGACCGAGCAGCTCAAGGATAAAGGAAAGCTGGATGCAAAGAGCAAGGTCCGTTTGGAAGAGATGCGAAAAGCGTATACCAATACCGCAATCCGAATTGCCCGTGCGGAAGCAAAGCTTCAGGCGAAGGATAAAAAGACCATCGAAGCGGACAACAGGAAGATTCGTCAGCGCGTAAAAGATTACGACAAGAGCATTCGCGGTAAGACCGGTATCGATAAGATTTCCGCAATGTTCTGCTCCAATGCGGCTGTCACGTTGGAACGTTACGGTAACCAAAAGAGCAATCAAATGACTAAAGCGGAAATCGTCGGAGCAAGAAGAGCGCTTGCTACTCTGCTGCTTGAAGAAAAACTGAAAGGCAAGGAAGGCGAGAAGCTTAAAGAGGCAATTGCTCCAAAGACTTTGAAGAACTATAGCAAGATGATCAACCAGATTGCGAATTCGAAGGAGTTTAAGGAACTCTTCCCGGACAACAAGATTAACAAGGAAACCATTCGAAAGATTATGTCCGATCCGAAAGAACTGAAGAGGAACCTGAACACGTATAACGAACTGGTTGCAAAGACCGGAGAGAAACAGAAGAACAAAGAAGCAAACATGGAAAAGAACCAGACCAAGAACCAGGAAATCGAAATGCAGGATCTTGGCAAGAAGAAAGGTCCGGCAAAGTAAAGGACAGACTACAATTGTAGGACAAATAGAAGCTAAGGGAAATTTGGCATATGGACGGTATTACAAATTCCAATTTGAATAAAACGAATACTGCGGAATTCAGTCCGAAAGAACGCCTGGAAAAAATCACCGCCAGAATGGCGGAAACACGCCTTCCCGCAAACCGTATCTATGAAGCGATGCGCGTGCAGCTGGAAGGTTTAAGAAGAGAGTTTGAGCGTTTTGGCGGAACTTTTTTCCGCGAACAGGAGCAGAAGGATTTAACCGAACGCATGGATTCCATTCTCAAGTTATCCGATATCTATGAGAAGACGAATCGTCGGGCGGGATATTCTCCGGATGCGATAAAACAGGAAGAAAGCGTTAAACAGGTAATTGCGACCATCGAAGAACAGAAGCTCTATGTAAAACAGCATTCTGTGGAGAATGAAATCGTGTCTGCAAAGAACCTTGCAAAAGAGTATTCCGAAGCGGTTCGTAAGAGCACCGAAAGCTATGTGGTATCCCTTCGCGAACTCGGAAACATGAGTAACGCAAGAGAAAACGAAGCGGGAAAAGGTGCAACGTTTGACGAAAGAGCCTGCGACAAGATTCGGATCGGTATGGCTGCGATTGCACTTTATGACAGACTTACGGATCCGGACGGCGGCGAGAAATTCTTCGAGAATTTTGTCCGTCCGCAAAAAGATTTCGGAAAGGCGATTCAGTCGATTGCCACGTCAACGGAATTTAAGAGAGCGACGGTAGGGATTATGACGACGGACGGGGTGAAAGGTTTCACCGCCGATCCGGCAGCGCCGAAGAAACTCTGGAATTCCTTTGAGAAGGAAATCATGAAGAAACAGGCTTCGCCTGTAAAAGAACACGGCAAAGAAATCAATCGGGACGCGGCAAAGGAAGCCGCAAAAACTGCAACAAAAATGATGTAAGGAGATAGAATCATGCCGGCTAGTGAAGGACTCAGTTCATATTTTAAAAAATTGGACAGAACTCAGAAAATGCACTTTCTGATGGATTTAAACATGGCCTCGAAGCAGACCGTGCTTCAGGATGAATACGAGGAATCCCGTAAGGAATTGTTTCAGGAGTTTTTTTCTCCGAAGAACGATCAGGGAGAACTTGATACTGCCGAGCTTGGACAGCGCCTCGGCGAACTTTGCATTTATAAAGCCAGACTCGAAGAAGCATTCGGAGAAGAGGTACAGAAGCAGTTCCATGCGCTTACCGATGAGCAAACGGAGGGCTTAAGTGCGGACGAAAAGATGGCGGTTGCGGTACAGAAAGCGGCAAACGAATCCGTAGTCGGACTTAAGATTAAAATTGTCAATAATTTTATCAAAGACGATCTTTTGGGCGGCGGTTTATTATCGCCGGCTGACCGCAACAAGTTCCTGGAAAGCAACAAAATTACGCCGAAAACCGCAAGAACGAAGGACATGCTTCCCGAAGCGGAAAAGGCAAACAATGCGGCATTTATGGAGAAGCTTAAAGATGTGGATACCCGATTTAAAGCGGTATACGAAGAAAGCATCCGAAGAAGAAAAGATCAGGAGAAAAGAACAAACGGAGAAACCAATTTCAAATTCGGAATTTTGTATCCGGTGGAATTGAAACTTCTTGCTTCCGAAAAGGTGCAGAATCTGATTAAACCCAGTGCCGAGAAGGAGAGCGATATTTATGCCGCAAATACCGAATTTGGGCATAATCTGGCAGGACAGATCGATCAGTATAACAGAGAAGGCCTTTCGATTGTTGCATTGGGAGAGACCGTAAACCCGGTTGTGGTCGGTAAGGTTCATTCGATCTTAAGCAGCACGGGTAAGGGCGATGCATGGTGGCATAAGAACAACAGCGAGAAGTTTGAAGATGTCATCAAATACGTAAGCGCATACGAAACGGTTGCATCGAAAAAAGGCGTAAGCGCGAAGACTCTTGATGAAGCCGGTGCAGGTATCGTAAAAGTCGGACTTGCATACGTGGAAGGCAAGGAAAAGGTTCGTGACAGCAAATTCGGACGTGAACGTTTCGATGCGGTTATGACGGCACTCGCGGTATATATGGACAGAGCCGAGTTCAAAGCGCTCTTAAACAAGATTAACAAAAAGCGCGGATTGACCGGAAAGCCGGAGGATCCGAATTATGTATCGGTTGAAAAGTACTTACAGAAAGCCAATGCTTATTCCAGAAAGATTCCGATGAGCGAGAAAGCATCCGAAAAGATTATTGAGGATGCGGTTCGTTTCTCACCGCTTGTAGGTTCTCAGATTTATTATCTGCAGAATATGAAGGGTATCGGTGACAAGCCGCTTAATAACAGGGACTTTGCAACACTGGCATCCGGGGCGGCCAAAGAGGAAGGCAAAGACCCGAAGGAAGTAGCATACAAGGCTTTAGTGGAATACAATAGCGGCAATAAGGAATCGCTTGCAAAGCTGATTGCGGATTCCATTAAGAAATTTGCAAAAGAAAACAACGGTAAAGAAGAAGTCGGTACGGACTGGATTCTGAACGGTGAAAAAATCGCCAACCTTTTTTCCTTCCTTGAAAACGACCCCGAGCTTCTTGAAAAGGCAACGGAATCGGGACTGACCAACGAAGATGTGTTGTTTGCAAAAGGTGTTGTGGAAGCTTCCAAGATTATGTCCAAGGCGGAAATGGCGGAACAGCTTCTTAAGTCGGATGAGGAATTAAAGCCGGAAGAGAAGAGAAACCTTTATGTGGATATGATGAAGGGATTCTACATAAATACCAAGTTTTCGATGGAAACCGGTTTCAAGGATGCAAAACGCGATGATATTAATATGGCACACAATGTGAATGATATTGATTTCATCATGCAGAGGAAGAATACCGCGGTAAGACAGCATGCGAAGGATGTATACCGCGGAGAGAAGAGAGAGTATTCTTCCGTGATTAAGGGACTCGGCGATCCTGCGAACCGCAAAGCACTCGATGCCGGATGTAAGAATGTGGCGAATGAGATGAAACCCGAGACGAAGAAGTTGGACAAGGCCAGAGGAGAAATGCAGGATTATGATTTCCAGTCCAGAAAGGTTACCAATGCCGTGAATGCTGAACTGGAGAATGCAAATAAGGCGCAGAAAACTTCTCAGGTTCTGGCACAGCCGAAGTAAGATTATTGTAAGAAGGACAGAGTATGCTGCAACGACTCATTGCCGCTGCGATCAGCGCCGGCATCATCATTTTAATCGTTCCCGTGGTAGGATTGCTGATTGATTTTATCACCGAGGAAATTGCGAAGAGCCTGGCCAAAGGGGTAGGTGTGAGTGTTGCAATCTTCATCATGGATTATCTGACCTTTATCGGAACGATTCATCACGAACTTTCGCATGCACTGTATGCATTAATAACCGGGGCGAAGGTCACCAAAGTCGAGGTCTTCAAACCGACCGGAAATCGCCTGGGGTGTGTGGAATTCAAACCCCGCGGAAACTGGATTACCAAGTCTTTGCAGTATACGTTTTCGGCGGTGGCGCCGACGGTACAGGGCTTTGTTTCGGAGGTACTTTTGTATAAACTTTTTACGTATCTCCAGGGTCCGTTGTGGCTTAAAATTGTCATCGGATATGTGATGGCATCGATTTTTATTCATATGACGATGAGTAGCGCGGATGTAAAGGCGGCTTGGAAGGGGCTGCCTTTTGTCGCGCTTTTGATTCTTGTAATCTGCTTCGCGTTTGGTGTGGATCTTCTGAGCGTATTTCAGGGATTCTTCGCATCGACCGGAGTTGCTTAAACTTCTGCGGGACAGGAATGCGTACCATTTTTGCCCCAAAAGGGGTATAATATTCCGAGTGGGATATTCCTTCGGGCGTAAAACCGGAAAGGATGATGGAATGGATACAGAAAGAAAACAACAGACAAGGGAAGGATTTATAAGCCTCGGTGTTTATACGCTTCTGATTGCCCTGACGATTGTTAATATCTTTCAGAGAAAACTGACGACACTGGAGCCGGCCTATATCATTAATATTACGGCAGATTTGTTTGCCATGATTCTCGGTACGGTTTTATATATCTGTATTCAGTTTGATTTGGAGAAGACCGGACCGAAAATCAAATATTTCCGCTATCTTTTAAACATTTCGTTCCTCGGTGCGTTCACCGACGCCTGTGCATGGCTGGTGGACGGAATTCCGGAGATGAGAGTCATCAATATCATTGACAATACGTTCTATTATGCCTGCTCTCCGCTACAGGTTTATTTTTTATGGCTGTACATGTCAGCTTTTGTAAAGCTGGAGAAGAAGGCTTATAAAATCATGGGACACATAATCCATGCCGGCATGGGTGTTGCTCTTTTTATGAGACTGATGAACTTAATCTTCGGACAGTATTTTACCGTAGGTGCGGACGGTATTTATGTAAGAGGAAACCTGTACGGTCTTTCCAACATCTACACGTTTTCAACGCTGATTGCCATTGTAACCGTAATCATTATTGAGCGCAGGCAGTTAAAGAGTTACCAGATTGCGGCGTTTTTCATTTATGCGTTCGGTCCGCTGGTGGTCGGCATATTTACCGCATTTGTATACGGTCTGTCCGTAATTCCCGGGTTCGTAATGCTGATTCTTCTTCTGGTTTACTGCGTGCTGAATATTTCGCAGGGACGAGCCAAGGCGGTGGCGGATCATGACCTGCAGATGGCTTCCAGAATTCAGGAGAGCGTTCTTCCGAGAATGTTCCCTTATCTTCCGGAGCGGTGTGAATTCGATGTTTTTGCAAGTATGACTCCCGCGAAAGAGGTCGGAGGAGATTTCTACGATTTCTTTATGATTGATGACGATCATCTTGCAATGGTAATGGCGGATGTTTCCGGAAAAGGAATTCCGGCATCGCTTTTCATGATGATTTCCAGAACCATGATTAAGAACTATGCCCTTGTCGGTAATTATTCCACCTCCCAGATTCTTCATGAGGTAAACAACAGACTCTGCGAAGGCAATCAGTTAGAGATGTTCGTAACGGTCTGGATCGGAATTGTGTCACTTTCCACCGGTAAAGGAATTGCATCCAATGCGGGACACGAACATCCGGCACTTTGCAGAAACGGCGGAGAATTTGAACTTGTAAAATATCGTCATTCCATGGC
>CADCOL010000022.1 GCA_902803015.1 uncultured Lachnospiraceae bacterium
AAGAGGTAAGTAGTAGTTCATCATGGAGAACATACCCTTCTTCATTTCGCCGCCGTACCAGGTATTTAAAATAACCTGCTCACGGGAGGTAATGTTGAACGCTACACAGGTCTCGGAGTTAAGACCAAGTTCCTGATAATTGTCAACCTTTGCCAGGGAAGCGGTATAAACTACAAAGTTCGGGGTAAAGCTTTCAAGTTCTTCAGCAGAGGGCTGGATGAACATGTTCTTTACGAAATGAGCCTGCCAAGCAACTTCCATGATGAAACGAACTGCCATGCGGGAATCCTTGTTTGCGCCGCAGAAAGCATCCATAACAAAAAGTCTCTTTCCGGAAAGTTCCTTCTTTGCGAGATCCTTAACAGTTGCCCAGGTCTCTTCGCTCATCGGATGGTTATCGTTCTTGTAACCTTCGGTGGTCCACCAAACGGTATCCTTGGAGTTCTCATCCATAACGATGTATTTGTCCTTAGGGGAACGACCGGTATAAATACCTGTCATAACGTTAACTGCGCCGAGCTCAGTTTCTACGCCTTTTTCAAAACCGGTAAGATCGGACTTCATCTCTTCTTCATATAAGAACTCATATGAAGGATTATGCACGATCTCGGTAACACCGGTAATGCCATACTGTGTTAAATCAATGTTTGCCATAGTGTGTCTCTCCTTTATTTTTTATTCAGGGTTGCCCCCGTTAATTTAACATGGTGAATTGTGTTTCTGAATGGTTTCAAATCACTAACCGCACCAAAACTAAGTATATATAAAAAAGTGTGGTTTCGTCAAGCAAAATCACACTTTTCGTAGCAACAGTTCCACGACAAAACCGTGGTCATTATAGTACTCCATGCCGCCCTTCATTCGCTCCATATAATACTTCACGAGATAAAATCCGAGACCGGAACCTGCCACATTCTTCGCATTGTTTCCGCGGTAGTATTTTTCGGAGATTAACGGCAAGTCTTCTTCACTGACACCGGGGCCGGAGTCTTTAATGCGGATACGCAGGAATTCGACCTTTTTCAGGCTTCCGATTGCACCGGCACCCGCAACCCCCGGCGCACCGGCTTTGCCTGCCACACCGCCGTTCCTGCTGCCCTCTTCTGCGGCTTCCGGCATGTCCACCTTAATCACGTCAAAGCTTACATGAACATCCGTGCCTGCGTACTTATAGGAATTTCCGATGACATTGTCGACAGCCTGCTCTAAGCGGAGGCGGTCCATATAAACCAAAAGCCCCGGAATCTCGTTGTCGAGAATGATTGTACCGTAATGCTTGATATTGTTGAACATATCCGCAAGGATGCGGCTGTTCTCTTCGGTTGCGCTTACCTCAAGCTGCTCCAGGTCCTCGAGATTTGCATGCATCATGTTGCTGACCAGCTGACTGATGGTGTCGGCCTTTCCGGAGATAGTTGCGACCTTGTCGCGAATCTCAGAGTTTGGAATCGTCGCAACTGCCGGTGTCTCTCCCACTGTCGTGCTACCCTGCATTGCCTTTACATCCAGCACCTCGCAGGTCGCCTTGATGACGGCTACCGGCGTCTTGATATCATGGCTTAACTCCGTCACCAGTTCCTTACGCGCCTTCTCCGCTTCCATCTCGCGCTTCTTCGATTCCTTCAGCTGCTCGCGCATGATATCGAATGCTTCCACGAAAGATCCGAACAAATCGTTTTTGTGAAGCGGCAGGGGTTCGTCCAGATTTCCCTTCGCAATCTCCTGGGAAAAATTCTTTAAGTTGCTGACCGGTTTTACAAAATGCCGGTGCAGGTAAAAGAATAAAACATATCCGCCGATCAGAAGGAGGGCCCACATAGCCAGTGACATACCGAAGAATCCGCGCTTCGAGTCATTGTGCTGATCCAGTTCATCCGTCCATGCCACCTTGCCGATGTACTCTCCGTTCGGCGCAAAGTCTAAGACAAACGCGGAGTTACGGTATAATTCCGCGAGCTCCGTATCGCTGATTTCCGTGGAAAGAACGATATGACAGTCATACTCTTCCTCAATTCGTTCCACGCGCTTGCCGTTTGCGTAATCATTTTGCACCATGTGCAGCAGTTCGTTGTAGGCAATCAGGTCTCTTTGCTTGTATGCGAACTGACTGTTCAGATAGTAAAAGATGCCGAACATGATCAGCATAAAGAACGTATATGTAATTGCAATTTTACGTAATAACTTCATCCCTCAATTTCCAGATAATATCCCGTGCCCCAGACCGTCTTAATCAGTTTCGGGTCGTTCGGGTTTTCTTCCAGTTTTTCACGCAGTTTCCGGATATGCACGTTTAAAGTACTGTCCGAGAAAAATGAATCGCCCCACACTTCATCAAAGAGCACTTCCTTCTTTACAATCGTATTTTTATGACGGTACAGGCAGTTTAAAAGTGCATATTCCTTGGCTTTTAATGCGATTCTCTCGCCGTTTAAAATGACCGACATGGTAGGCTCATCGAGGCGGAATGCATCAACCGGACCGGCCCCGCCCTGTCCGTGCTCCGCATCTTCTCCGATTTCATGTCCGCAGTGTGAGCAGACCGCGCCTTCACCATGCGCATGTTCCGCCGAAGCCGCAGCGACACTCTCCGCTTCCTGCCGTACCTTTTCAATCTGCTCCACGCGCTTTAAATTCACTTTTACCTTCGCAAGCAGAACCGACAGACTGTAAGGCTTCTTTACGTAATCGTCCCCGCCGACGGACAGAGCAACCAGCACGTCATCATCACTCTGACGCGCGCTGACAAAAAGAATCGGAAGCTGCATTTCCACACGCAGCTTCTTACATACATCAAACCCCGTGCCGTCGCCGAGGTTAATGTCAAGCAGAATCAGATCCGCCGTATTCTCTTTCAGAAATGCAAAGCATTCCGCCCCGCTCTCCACATAGGCAGTGGATACTTCAAACATGTTGAAGTATTCCGCCGTCATTTTCGCCAGTTCCGTTTCGTCATCGACAATCAGACAGTTGTAATGCATTTTAACTCCTTGTTTCGACACCGACAGATTCGGTGATGTTCTTCCAAACACGACTACGCTCCCCGGGGTTCCCCGGGGAGTACGTCCACAGTTATTCTATCAAATATCCGGGTTTCGGGCAATTGCCCCAAGAGACCGTTTCCGGCCGTTTCGCGGAGAACGCCCCGTGTTCCTATTCCGCAATTAATATCTTGTAAGCTTCAATCTTCTTAATTCTTCTTGCCTCAAATACCGCAAAGAGGAAAGATACCGTCACAATTCCGACTCCGACTACAACCACGCCCGGGATGGGAATGGTGAAGTTTGCTTTCATGATTCCGAAGGAACTCATCATCATGTTCATGTACGGATTCGCCGCAAAGTAGGAAACCACGGAGAATACCAGTACCGATAAGATAATCGGAGGCATAAAGCTTAATGCCGTCTGCAGAATCAGATTGTTCGAAGTATATCCGATTGCCTTCAAAACACCGTAATCTCTGCGTTTGGAGTACAGGAAGGACTTAATCAGCAGGAACAGTACAAGCAGGATCACCGCTGCGGAAATTGCACAAACCAAAACCAGCATCAGTGCCGCAATGCTCTTAAATGTTGTCATGCTTCCTTCGATAACTTCCCAGAAATTCACGGTTCCGACGATGTGATCGCCGTACTCGTCGGTGCAGTCGTCCAAAACCTTCTGAACAACTTCCTTGTCATCACAATCGAAATTATAAGCTGCCGGTGCGTAGGTAAAATCAATCAGATGCTCTGCCGCTTTCACCGAAAGAAGAGCTTCCTTTCCGTCATTATTGGTTGTCTGCAAAAATCCGGTAATTAAATACGTGTATTTTTCATCGCCGTATTCGAGCTTGATTTCGTCGCCGATTGCATAGCCGTATTCCTTCGCAAATTTGCCGCTGACAGCGATTTCATTGTCATACTCCGGAAATCTTCCGTCATAAATGACATTCTGATTCTTCAGTTTGGACGGCTGATCCATGATGTAAGCCCAGAGCTTGTCTTCCTTGCCTACGTAAAGGTAGGTGTTCATGATATTTCGCACATTGGAGATATCATCCCGGTCTTCCAGATATTCCAGAACTTCCTCTTTCGCCTCGTAATCCGCCGTTACCACGCCGCCGCAGATTTCAAACGAAAGCATGTCCAGCTTCGGGGTACGATTAAAATTCTCAAACATCAGAAGCGAAATCACGCAGAGGAACACGATGACGCCGGTCACGATAAAGGTAATCACGTTCTGACGCATGTTTCCGAACATGGTCTTAAGTGCAAGGCTTACATTCAGTCCGGTTGCCGCACGGTCTAAGCGAACACGGTTTTTCTTAAAATTGTGCGCCGCCACACCGTCGCGAAGTGCGATGATCGGATCGATTCCTTTGATTTTACGAACCGAAAGAATCGTTACCAAAAGGATGTAGAATACTACTACCATGAAAGCGATTGCGGTAGGCAGAATGCTGAAGGATACCTTAAACGGCACACCCATCTGTACAACCACGAACTGCGCGATTACAGGCATTACCACGTAGGATAACAATACGCCGATGGCACTTCCGAGAACACCCAGTGCGCCGAACATGATAAACAGGGATGCCTTGATATTGCCGGATGTATAGCCGATGGCCTTTAATGCGCCGATGGTCTGCATATTCTCCTTGATGTAATTGGAGATGCAGTTTACCAGCATCATGATGATGACAAGCAAAACCAGAATGCTGACCGCCAGGAAGGAAATCGCGATAATTAAGGACATAAAGGTTCTTCCGGTGATGACAGAGCTAAGGCTGACGCTGTTTACATTCGTGTTGCTGTTTACTTTTAAAAGATCGTTGGATACGCGGATGGCGAACTTGGAGTTCTTTACGCCGTCCTTTAATACATAGGTAACTACGATGGCTTCCTGCGCCTCGCCGTCACGCTCAAAAATCTCTTCATAGGTTGCATCATCCACAATAAACTCATACGTTCCGTTATTGTTGCAGCCGTAATATGTTGTATTTGTAAACCCTTTTACTTTTAAGTCGTATTTCTTCCCGAGAAGTTCGAAGGAATAAGTATCCCCGACTTCATTGCTGTGACTGGTATAAAACTGGTAGGGAAGATAAACGTAATTCTCTTTAATACTGCTGTCCTCGGTTATGACTTCGGTTCTGGCAACCTTTTTATTCAAAGCTTCCGGGCCGCTGACCTGAATGTTCATAACCACTTTTCCGTTACCGAAAGGAACGGATATATGGGGATAGCATAAGCAGTGATATGCTTCATATTCTTTGACGTCGCCGTTCATCAGTTCTTCGATGTACTCGTCGTCGATGCCGGTTAAATCCGTGGTAAAACGAAAGAATCCTTCGCCTGCATTTAATCGTTTTGCCTCACGTTCCACAGTCGGATAAACATCCGTAAAAAGCAGAAGCGACGAGGAAATCAGCATGGCTGCCAGAATCATTAAGAAGAAAAGACCGATGCTGGTTGCCTTATTTTTGCGAAAATGAGAGCCGGTAAGTAATTTAATCGCTTCCATACTACCACCCCATCTTTCCCAGAAAATCGCGGAGTTTTGCATGACGATCGGCATCTCCCGATACATATGCGCCAAGGTCGCATTCGCCTGCGATTTCGCCGTCCTTTACGTAAAGAATACGGTTGCCTCTTCTGGCGGAAGTAATGTCGTGGGTTACCATGACGATGGACTGCCCCTGCTCGTTGAATTTCGTCATCGCGTCAAGTACGTCGCGACCGGTCTGGGAGTTCAATGCTCCGGTAGGCTCATCCGCAAATACCATGCTCGGATGATTCACAAGCGCTCTTGCGATGCCGACTCTCTGTGCCTCGCCGCCGGAAATCTGCGTCGGGAATTTGTTCCAGAGTTCTTCGCCGATGTCCACGGAATTCAGAATTTCTTTTGCCTTCTCGGTTACTTCTTTTTTATTCTTGTTTACAAGCAGCCCTGCTGCCAGAACATTGTCGAGTACCGACATGGAATCAATCAGGTAAGTCTGCTGGAAAACGAAGCCGCAGTATTTTCTTCTGAAAAGTGCAAGCTCGTCGGAGCTTAACTTCGTGATCTCGGTATCGCAGAAATTTACTTCGCCGAATGTCGGGCGGTCCATTCCGGACAGTGCATAAAGCAAAGTGGACTTGCCGGCTCCGGACGCTCCCATAATAATTGTAAAATCGCCTTCGCGGATTTCTAAGTCAACGTTCTTAAGTACATGGGACTGACGTCCGCCGTTTGAAAATGTCTTGCAAAGTTGTTTGGTTTCAATAATGTTTTTCATGGATTTCTCCCTCCTTACAAGACACAATTTACACGAATAAGTCTTAAGTGCCTTTAAGGAAGTCTTAAATAAGTCTTAAATCTGAAAAAGTTACACCACGTGTAAAAACACCCTTGCCACGAAGCCCGCGGCTCCTGCAGTTGCATTTGCACCGTCTTGTGCAATGTCGGTGTTTCCGGCGTTCGATATTTCCAGCTTCCCGCCCATCTCGGTTAAGAAATACTCGGTCAGGTAAAGCCCCAGTCCCGCGCCGTCCTTGTCGGACGAATTGCTTCCGCGCTTGTACTTCTCTTTTAAAAGCGGCAGCTCCTCCTGCTTCACGCCGGGGCCGAAATCGCGGATCTCAATCAAAAGATAATCCCCCGAAAGCGATGTACTCAGTTCTATATCGGTATCCGCATATTTATAGGAATTCATAAAGAGATTGTCGAAAACCTGCTGCAGGCGCAGCTTGTCAATCATGACTTCGCACACGGGAACTGCGTACACGCTCTCCGGGCCGTCCTTCCCTCTCCGGGTATCCGTTTCCGGCTCACCTGCACGGTTGCCTGCAAAAGCTACTGCCTTGCCGCGATAGTCCGCCGTCCTCAAAAGCTTCTCCACTACCGTCGACGGCTGACGCACGGGATTGACCGCAATCTGCGTCGCGTCCTGCACACTCGAATTAAAGAGGTTGTCAGTTAACGTCGTAATCTGATCCGCCTTTTCATTAATCAGATGAAAATACTCGCGCGACTTTTCATCCTTCGCAAACTCATACCCGATTTCCGATGAGGACTTAATCGAAGCCACCGGCGTTTTGATATCGTGCGAAAGCTTCGCAATCGTTTCCTTCTTTTCGTCATTCGCCTTCTTCTCGGCTATCTGCGCTTTCTTAAGCTCCGAACGCATTAAATCAAACGCCTCCGTAAAGGAGCCGAACACATGCCCTTTATCCACTTCCAGAGGAACATCCAGATTGCCGCCGGCAATGCGGATTGCAAAATCGTTCATCCGCGCAAACGGTTTCAGAATGGTTTGATTCAGATAAATAAAATACGCAATAATCAGCACCATCTGCAGTGCAGAGAAAATAATCAAAACGCGCATCAAATCTTTCTTCGCGCTTTCCGTACGCTGCGAGGTCGGATTGTGAATCAGAATCTTTCCGGCAATTTCCCCGTCCACAACAAGATCAAGAATGGTGTCGTTATTGTGAATAGCCTCGTTGACGGATTGCGACAGTTCTTCCGCGGATACCTGCGCACCGGCAGTACTCTGAAACAGTACTACGCCCGTAGTATCAATTACGGTATAGGCAAGCGATGTCCGGTATCCTTCCGGATTGCCGAAGTTTTCCTCCACACTCTTTACGCATTCATTGACAAGCACCGTATCCTGCCCCTCATCACGGATGCCGCGAATAATAAAGAAGCACAAAACAAGCTCCACAATGAACGTAAAGATAATCAAAAGAAGGAAGGGGGATTTTTTCATCTTCCTTCCTCCGTTTCATAGCGATAGCCTTCCTTCCACACCGTAACGATGCGGCGCGGATTCTGCGGATCCTCTTC
>CADCOL010000023.1 GCA_902803015.1 uncultured Lachnospiraceae bacterium
AAAAGAGAATTCCTATATGTCGGCTACTACTTCCTCGTGCAGTTAAAGCAGATTGCGGGGTACTGGGTGGTCGGTATGCTGATCGGCTCCGTTGTGTCGGTGTTTTTCAAGGACCACATTCACAAAGCAATGCGTGACATGAAGGGGGACGGCAGCAGCATTGTCGGGATCATCACCGCATCCGTACTTGGCGTGGCTTCGCCGCTTTGCATGTACGGAACCATTCCGATTGCGGCATCCTTTTCAAAGGGCGGTGTACGTGACGAGTGGCTGGCGGCATTCATGATGAGTTCGATTCTCTTAAATCCGCAGTTAATTATTTACAGTGCGGCGCTCGGACCGAAGGTGCTTGCCATCCGCATTGTAAGCTGCCTTTTGTGCGGCATTGTTGCGGGGCTTATGATTCGCATCTTTTTCCGGAAAAAGTCGTTCTTTACGTTTAAAAGTTTTGACGAACCGAAGAATAAGGACACCGACCCGAACATTTTTCTCAGGTTTTTAAAGAATCTATGGAGAAATGTGAAGGCGACCGGAATCTATTTTTTAATCGGTGTTCTGCTTTCGGCGATTTTTCAAAGATATGTGCCGCAGGAAGCGGTGACCTTCGTATTCGGCGGAAACGAGGCGTGGGGCGTCCTGATGGCATCCACCATTGGAGTTCCATTATATGTATGCGGTGGCGGAACCATTCCGATTCTGCAGGCCTGGCTTGCAAACGGCATGAGCCTCGGCTCTGCGGCGGCATTCATGATTACGGGACCGGCAACGAAGATTACGAATTTAGGGGCATTAAAAGCGGTTCTGGGAATTAAAAATTTTCTTTTGTATTGGGCGTTTATTATCGTATTTTCGCTCGTGACGGGGTTACTGATTAATTTGTTTATTCATTGAATCGGAAAGGGGTATGGGATGGAGAAAGCAAAGGTTTATTTTACCGATTTTCGCACACAGATCGGCGTCAGCCAGGGGGAGAAGTTAAAAAGACTGATTCGTAAGGCCGGAATCGGAGACATTGATTTTGAGGGCAAATTCGTAGCCATCAAAATGCATTTCGGCGAGCTTGGAAACCTTGCGTTCCTTCGTCCGAATTATGCGAAAGCGGTGGCGGATGTGATTAAGGAACTCGGCGGAAAACCTTTCCTGACCGACTGCAATACGCTCTATCCCGGAAGCCGCAAGAATGCGGTGGATCATCTTTATAATGCCGAGGCAAACGGTTTTAACAGCGTGACTACGGGCTGTTATGTGATAATAGCGGACGGACTGAAAGGTACCGATGAAGCGACGGTGCCCGTACCGAACGGCGAATACTGCAAGGAAGCCTATATCGGCCGCGCGCTTTACGATGCGGACATTATTGTGTCGCTGTCCCATTTTAAAGGTCATGAGGCTACCGGTTTCGGCGGCGCAATCAAGAATATAGGCATGGGCGGCGGAAGCCGTGCGGGTAAAATGCAGCAGCACAGCGCCGGCAAACCCCTTGTCAATGCAAACCTTTGCAGGAACTGTAAGAAATGTGCGAAGGAATGCGGTTCCGACGCGATTACCTACGAAAGCGGCAAGGCAGTGATTCACGAAGATCTTTGTAAAGGATGCGGCCGTTGCATCGGCGCGTGCGCATTCGATGCAATCTACAGCGGCTACGATGCGGCAAACGAAGTCCTTTGCTGTAAAATGGCCGAATATACCGCAGCAATTCTTGCGGACAAGCCCGCATTTCATATCAGTTTAATTATGGATGTATCGCCGAACTGCGACTGCCACGGCGAGAATGATGCTCCGATTTTGCCGAACATCGGCATGCTTGCTTCGTTTGATCCGGTTGCGCTCGATCAGGCCTGCGTAGACCTCTGCCAGGCGGCAACACCGTTTGCCAACAGTCAGCTCGGAGACAATCTTGCGAAGGAAAACTGGCATCATCACCATGACCACTTCATGGATTCCAACCCGCATGTCCGCTGGAAAGAGGCGCTTTCACACGGCGAGAAAATCGGGCTCGGCACGAGAGAGTATGAATTAATTAAGGTAAAATAAAAACCCGGGAAAACATTCCCAGGTTTCTTCGTCGGAGTGACAAGATTCGAACTTGCGACCTCTGCCTCCCTAAGGCAGCGCTCTAGCCAAACTGAGCCACACCCCGAATTCATATGAAGTGCAGGTATTTTTGACCTGCGCAGGTTATTATATAAGTAAAAGACATCATTTGTCAAGAGAAAAAAGGAGAATCATCATGCCCCGAGTTTCAAAAAAAGAAAACAAATCCGTTTATCAGCTTCTTCGCGAGGAAAGAGGCTTAAGCCGCGAGAAGGCAAGCGAAATGCTTGAATTCATCACCCCGGAGCGTTTAGAGCGTATCGAAAACAATAAATTCGATGCCCGCCCCGACGAAATCATGATGATGGCGAAGAAATACAATGCACCGGAGCTTTGCAATTATTACTGCTCCAAAGAATGCGCCATCGGCCGCCATTACGTTCCCGAAGTGCAGGTAAAGGACCTGTCGCAAATCGTTTTGGAGATGCTTGCCTCCTTAACGGCTGCACAAAAATGCAGGGACCGGCTGATTGAGATTACTGCGGACGGGTCCATCGAGGAAGATGAAATGACCGATTTTAAGAGCATTCAGGAAGAACTCGAACGGATTTCCCAGACTGTGGAAGAGCTGCAGCTTTGGGTAGAGAAGCAGATTAACGCAAGAGAGTAAGCGCGGGAGTCTGTTCTGCAATTTTTGCAATTCGTGCAAAATAAAAAGCTTCTATTAACACTGATTGTCGTTTTATTATGGAAGGGAAGCAGGTAGAATATTTTACAACAAGAAAACGATTCGTCAGACGAATCAGGGCATGACAGAATGGAGGAAAGAATATGCCGTTTCAAATTTTAGCAGGTATTTTGCTTATTGTTATCGTGTTGGTGATTTTCTTCTTTATCGGTTACGTAAAGGCGCCCCCCGACATGGCGTACATCATTTCCGGTTTGAGAAGAAAAGCCAGATTTGCAATCGGTAAAGCAACCATCCGGGTTCCTTTCTTTGAAAGACTGGATAAGCTGAATTTAAGGCTGATCCCGATTGACGTAAAAACATCCAATGCGGTACCGACCGCGGATTACATCAACATTAACGTGGATGCGACCGTTAACGTAAAGATCAGCTCCGAACCGGACAAACTGCATCTTGCGGCGGAGAACTTCTTAAACCGTCCTACCGAATATATCGCAAGCGTTGCAAGAGAAGTACTGGAAGGTAACGTTCGTGAAATCGTAGGTAAAATGAAACTCGAGGAAATGGTTTCCGACCGTCAGAAATTTGCCAATCTCGTAAAAGAGAACGCGGAACCGGACCTTGCAGCCATGGGACTTGATATCATCTCCTTCAACGTTCAGAATTTCGTGGACGGAAATGAAGTAATCGAGAACTTGGGTATCGACAACATTGTAAAGATCAAAAAAGCCGCAGCAATCGCAAGAGCCGAAAGCGAAAGAGACATTAAGGTCGCTCAGGCAAATGCGGACAAAGAGTCCAACGATGCAAACGTTGCCGCTCAGACCGAGATTGCAAAGAAACAGAACGAACTGGCAATCAAAAAATCCGAACTGCAGATGGACGCGGACACCAAGAAGGCTATGGCAGACGCCGCTTACGAAATCCAGAAAGAGGAACAGCGTAAGACGATTGAAATTACAACCGCAAACGCTGATATCGCTCGTCAGGAACGTGAGATCGAACTGAAACAGAAAGAGGTTTCCGTAAAGGAACAGGCTCTGGAAGCAGAGGTTAAGAAACAGGCAGAGGCCGACAAATATGCTGCTCAGCAGAAAGCCGACGCCAATCTGTATCAGCGTCAGAAAGATGCGGAAGCAAAACAGTTCGAAGCGACCCGTCAGGCAGAGGCCAGAAAGGCTCAGGCCGAAGCGGAACGTTACGCCAAGGAACAGGAAGCTGCCGGTATCCGTGCCGTAGGTGAAGCGGAAGCAGCCGCAATCGCAGCCAAAGGTCTTGCAGAAGCAGAGGCAATGGAAAAGAAAGCCGAAGCATATGCAAAATACAACAAAGCTGCAGTAGCCGAAATGATGATCAAGGTTCTTCCCGATATTGCTGCAAAGGTTGCAGAACCTTTGGGACAGATCGACAAGATTACCATCATCGGCGGTGGCGAAGGATCCTCAAATGGTGTGGAGCAGGTCGCAGGAAATGTACCGGTTGTTATGGCTAAGGTTTTTGAAAGCATGAAAGAGACCACCGGAATCGATCTTGCAAACATCATCAATGCGGAGTCCTATGATGCGAAAGTAAATCGCAACATTAATCTTTCGGGACTTGAAGATGTAAATCTGGTAGTACAAAACCCGGAAGGCACCGGTAAAGGTGTAAGCCCCGCAGAGACATAAGTTCAGACAACACCGTGTAAAAGGGATTCCATACTGAAAGGGGGAGGCGCTCCGAAAGGGGCGTCTCCTTCTTTTTGAGATAATAAGCTGTTTGATGGCGGTTTTAATCGAAATTTACGGGAAAGTATGTTAAAATAATAGGGTTAGAGCGCTCCGGCAGGGAAAGCGGAGCACGGAAGGATACAAGAGTACTGATCATGGCAGTTTATTTAAAGTCTTATACGGGCCTTAAAGTGGATCCGCTCGATCCAAAGCCTGAAACCATAACATTAACGGACATTGCGCATGCACTGTCCCTGATTTGCCGCGCAAACGGACAATCCACACATTTTTACTCCGTGGCGCAGCATTGCATCAATGCGGCCAAGGAAGCAAAGGCGAGGGAGTATTCCGTACGCGTGCAGTTAGGATGCCTG
>CADCOL010000024.1 GCA_902803015.1 uncultured Lachnospiraceae bacterium
CGTTTCGAACTGCCGGATTTCATACAATCACTTTCTAGTCGATATTATAGGAAATATAGGACAACTGATTATTGGTAATCTGAAAATGCAGGCTCATACCGTCTGCTCTGTAAATATATTCTTTTCCTACCGTTTCATAATCGGTTCCGTAAAGCTCTTCCATTTTTTCTTTGGAACTGCCGATGGTAAGTCCTTCCGCAGTCGCGGGAATATCGTCCTTAAAAGTGATGGAGGTTAAAATATCTCCCTCGGGATAGGACGAAAACCAGATTTCATAATGATCGTAATCGTATACGGTATCCTTTATGTCGGATGCGCAGCTGGGAGCTTCAAAGCTTTCGGAAGGCTCTCCGATCATTCCGATGACTTCATCGAGCGGCATGCGAATCTTTAAAACCACGTCACCGTTTGCGGTCTGAATCGGGAAAGAATAATCCTTCTTCGTTTCCGTTTTCTGAACCTCTTCTTCCACTTTCGTTTCGTTATCGGTCGCCGTTACGGTTTTCTCACCGTCAATTCTTTTGACCTCATCCGTTTCGGGGTTCTGCGTGCAGGCTGCAATACTGAGTGCAAGTGCCAATGCCGCGAATACTGTAAATACTTTTTTCATAATGGTACCTCTGAGTTTTTATTTGTTACGGAATCGCAGGGAAACGATTGCGATCGTAAATATGCGAATTTCCGTGTGCATTCGAATAAGCCGTAATGGATGCATCGTCCCAGTATAAGAACACACCGCCCGCCTGACGGGGCACGGTATCAAAATGTCTCCATCCTTCTCCGATGTCCACAAGATTCCAAAAATGAATATCACGCAAAGGATAGGTATCAATCATCATGTTCTTGATGCCCGCCACATCCAAAAGTGCTTTCGACTGTGAAGCATATACATAGCAGTCGCCTGTATGTGTCGTAAATCCGGTATATGCTGCCTTAAGATAATCACTGTGATTCGTCGCATGCTGATATCTGGTATTGCGGCGAACCCAGTAATAAATTGCGGTCAGTTTGTCCATATCGGACATGCCCGGAGTAATAATGCTGTTATATACTTTTCTTGCAAGCTCATCGACCTGTGCCTGCGTATACATTTCCTTCGAAACGGTAACCGAAGCTTTCACTTCGACTTTGTTTCCGGCACGGTCGGTTGCGGAATATACCACAGGATACGTACCCGCGGTTTTATAATCCACTTTCGAAGAATCCACGGAAAGTGTAATGTCCTTATCGCAGTTATCCGTAACGGTTACACCTGTTTTATAGGAAATCGTCTTTCCTTCCAGCGAAAAGATATTGTGTACGCCTTTAATCACGGGAGCCACTTTATCTACTGCAAGTACAGCATTTGCGGTAACTTCCGTCGTATTTCCGCCACAATCTGTAATGCGTATGGTTACGGGGACCTTTCCTTCCTGCTTAAAATCAGGCGTTCCGACAAATTCATAGGTTAATTCGGTCGCATCATTCACTTCTTTTACAAAGGACTGAGGCGTAATGACACTCGTGACAAATCCCTTAAAGTCCTTCGGCGTAGCTTCCGGCTTCGTGGTATCCACAAGGTTCATTTTGGAATGATATACATCGCCCTTTACCTGAATAGCAACATCATAAGAACCCAGTGAAGAAACGTCAACATCGGAAAAATCCGTTAAAAGGACAGCTTCCTGTCCGGATGCGGATTTTTGCGCAAATTTGGAATACCCGGCCACTTCAAACGCTTCCACGGTCGGGAACTCTTCTCCTGCTTCCCATGTGATTTCCTTCTTGAAAGGACAAATCGAAAGAACAGCCGTTTTAACGGTTTCATTGCCCGCAGGATCATAAAATACAATGTCCACATCCCTTGTTCCGCAGCTTTCAAAATCGGGCTCTTCGGCAAATCTTACGGATACATCTTCCACATCATAAGAAAACTTAACGAAATCTTCCGCGGTTGCGGTTTCACCGAATTCCAAAGCCACAGCATGAACAAGTCCCTGCGGAGCTATGGTATCTTCGATGGTAAGGGTTGCGTTGTACTTAAACGGACCCGATTTTAACAGTACGGGATAATCTCCGGGAACCTTTGTATCAATGCTGTCCGACTTAAATGTCTCGTCAAAAGCAATCGTTTTTTCCGGGTTCTTTAAGAAATCATCCGCCGAATAAGTAATGTCACCCGCTTCCATCACACAATGTGAGTAGATACGGCTGTTGTAATCACGCACCAGAAGAAATGCCAAAAGTACGGCGTATACCACACCGAATAAAGAAAGCACGGGGATTAAATAATGCACTTTCTTGCTGGTTTTGGCAAGGGATTCGAATGGATCCTCAACAACTGTTTCCGTCATCGGACACTCAGTATTAGTATTCAATTTGATAAAGCTCTTTTTGGTAAGCGATATCATCGTTATATCTTTGAATTTTCTCTTTCCAGATATTGTTAAGCTCTGCCTCACCGCGGCGGTCGGACAAACCGTAAATCTCCACAAGCTTCGAACCAAGGAAATCCGAGCATTTTTGCGCACCGGACAGGTTCATGTGAAGACCTCCGTCAAAAGTATCGGTGGAATAATCGATTCCGATTTCATCCGTATAGTCCAAAAGATTGATATAAGTAAGGCCGTTTTCGTCTGCATATTTGCGGACTTCGTCGTCCCATTCCTCATACCAGTGCGGATAAACGCTCGGAGCCTTGACCAAGAGCAACGATATGCCGTTCTCTTCACAGAGCTTCTGCATTTTATCCAGATATTCCATGGACTTTTCGGGTAATGCCGGATCAGCAAGGGGTTTCGGATTCGGAATGTAATCCACGCCCTTTACATCCACTCGCATATAATAACCGTTGTGAGTCACAGGGTCTTTCGTAAAATAATGATCTATATCACTTTGATTAACGTCTTTCCAGCGGGTATGGAAACGAAGCAGCGGAAAAACATAGCTTTGCATGGTTTCGTCTTCCATTTTGGATGCACGGATGCAGTCATATTTGATTTTGGAATTCTTCATGCCGTCCATTGTCATACGATTGTAAGCTTCGGTTCTTGCTTCATCGTAGATTAACGACAATACGTTGAATACCACAACCTTCGGAGTCTCGTATTTTAAAGTCTCTTCCAGCAGGTAATATGTCTGCGGCATATACTGCTCGGCGCTTCCGCGGATGTAGGAATTGATTCCGTAATTCTGCCAGATTTCAGCCGGAATATACGTGGAATACACTTCGCAGTTTCCAATCATAATCACGTCAAAATCATGTTCCTCGCCGTAATATTCCGCAATCATGGAGCCTTCCCGGATATCATTATCCTGATACTTGGGAATCAAAAGCCTTTGAACTGCGAAAAACAGCAAACAGAAGAATGCAATCATACAGCAAAATTTAAAAAATCTGTTCCATTGCATAAACTTCATTTTACGGTCTTTCCTTTGCGTGATTCGTCTAAAATTTTGCCCGCAAAAAGGCACAGTGATACAGAGTATCTCGAATCTATATTTTAGGCGAAATCGCAACCCTTTTCAACCCTTTTTTCCCTTGATTTTACAACAAAAAAAGGCGGACACAACATCCGCCTTTTGTTTGTTTTTCAAACACAATTTCTAGTGTTAGTTTACTTTTTCTTTTACTTTTGCTTTCTTACCAACACGATCTCTTAAGTAATTCAGTTTCGCACGTCTTACTTTACCGAGACGGGTTACTTCCACCTTAACTACGTTAGGGGAATGGATGGGCCAGGTCTTTTCTACGCCGACACCGTTGGAAGTCTTTCTAACGGTAAAGGTCTGACGATTGGAACCACCCTGAATCTTAATTACGGTTCCTTCGAAGATCTGGATTCTTTCGCGGTTACCCTCTTTAATACGTCCGTGTACCTTAACGGTATCTCCAACGTTAAACTGGGGCACTTCGCTCTTCAACTGCTCTTTTTCGAGTTCTTTGATAATTTCACTCATTGTTCTGCCTCCTATTTCATCGGATGTTCTTGAAACTTAAGTTACAGCGGACCATCTCTTTACTTAATGCAACATTGCTATACTATCACAGCGCGGGTCAAATTGCAAGGAAATTCTTGCGAAAAACCGCAAATTATACTTGTTTAGCCTTCTTACGCGGCAGCATGCCGAAAAGAAACGCTCCCGCAGCGAGTAAGGCTAGGCCCACAAGTGCCATCAGCGCGTAGGAGCCTGCGCCAGGATCGGCGTCCCCGATAATCGGTATCTTCGAGAATCCTTCCGGATAATATGTCGCAATCACGCTTAACGAATTGTTAATCATATGGAAAATCATACTCGTTACGATACTGCCGCTCCGATAGACCATATAAGCCATTACACAGCCCATAAAGAGCCCCGTAAAGAACTGGAGCAGATTCATGTGATAAAGTCCGAATACGGCCGCAGAAACGATAATTGCGAGCACTGCTTTGCCGCGGCCTTTCATCGTTCCGAACATAAATCCGCGGAATGCTCCTTCTTCCGCTATCGCAGGACAGATTCCCACGATAATGACGGCAGGAAGAAAACCCGCACTGATAATCATATCGTTTAAATCATTCGAACTTTGTACCATGTTCGGGAAGATTTTGGAAAGCGCCATCAGAAGAGTCTGATTAACCAAAAACGCACCCGCCCAGATTACAATGCTTCCAAGCGCTTCACGGATTTTCGGCCACTTGATGCTGTACAGCGATTTGATATCGCAACGGATATAAAACGCATACAAAAGCGGTACCGCAAAAATCAGGATCTGAACGAACAAAGATCCGTAGATTCCGAATTTAAGAGTCACGAAAGAACCGGAATAAACAACCAGCAGAATCAGTGCCGCAAAGAGAAGGCATAAATCGCCGTATCCGGGGAGCTGTCCTTTTTTGAGGTTCGCTCTTTTCTCAAAAATATGAACGCCTTTCGCACTTTCTCCGAATAGAATATCTTCGCTTGAGAAAAGCGTGCTCATAAACACAACCATCAATACGCAGTAAAACAGGTTCGAAAACAGCACGATTGCAACC
>CADCOL010000025.1 GCA_902803015.1 uncultured Lachnospiraceae bacterium
ATTTAGAAAAATTAAACAAAATCAAGAAAGAACATCCTGAGCAGATGGCGGAAATTAATGCGTTCCTGCAGGATTTGGAAGGATTTGAAAATGATATTAAAGAGGAATATCCGTATATTCACGAGGAATTTTCGGAATATAAAAATGCCTTTCAGGGGATTGTAAACACGAACAGCAATGATTTACTTGCCGGTCTGTACCTTAGATATTTGAACGATTTTAAGGGTTTCATTGAGCGTGAACCGCAAGAAGGAATGAGTTCGAATTACGATATTTTCATGAAGTACATGGACACACCCGAGAAAATTCGTCGTTTTAAAAGTGTTTGCGGAATTCTTGAACTCGGTGTGGATCTTCAACAAGAAGATATTCAGCTGGAAGACGATGACATTGTCAAAATGGAGGATCCGAAAGCCGACAAAGTAGAGGAACTTGGTAATGCCAAGCCGAAGAGACTTGCAAATGTCAAGCCGGAGGACACCTATGTAAAGGAGTCACTGGAAGTTGCCATCAATTATATTGAGGATATTCGGGATAATCAGTTTAAAAATGCCGCGGAGGACTTTTCATCCCAGGAAATAGACAAGCATATAGATAATGTTTTCCGTATTATGGCCGCGCGTCAGCTTGCCGATTCCGACAGAGGAAGCAGCGAAAAACTGAAAAAAGCCGTATTTACCGGGGACGAAGTGGAAGAACGGGTAGATGAAATGAAAAATGACCCGATGTTCAAACAGTTCCTTAAGGATGTTAAGTTAGATCGGAATCTCTATAACAAGTTAATCAAGGCTGCATCTTCCAAATCCGGACATGGCGGTAAACTGGATGATATTTACAAAGAATATGTAAAGAACCTTCCTGCCAGAGATCTTCACAACACCAGAATAAACGAGCGGTATATGCCTACCGTAAAAGAACGTATAGAGATTCTTCAGAATAAAGCAAAAAACGAGAAAAATTTACCTGAAGAAGCGGCAGCGGAAATCGTTGTTCTTCGTAATCTGTCCAGGGCGGAAATCGGTAAGGCGAAGACTCTGGATAAAAAGATTCCCTGCTTCGAGAAGGACACGTTGTGCTATGAAAGCACAAAGTTATCACGTAATGATTATTTCAGGGATTCCTTCGGCAAAAACACCGTCGCGACCGGGTTGTTATTAAAAGGACACGGCGGAGACATGCTGCAGTTCTTAAGAGATCATTTTGACGAAGTCGTAGAAAACCAGAAGCGCATGGAAGCCGAGGCAATCGAGGATATGCAGGACCGTATATCGAATAATATGCTGGAACCCGGGGCAATAGAAGTACAACAGAAAGAATGGGAAGAAGACAAAGCGTTTACGAAATCCATTTTGGAGGAAAACCTGATTGGTTCGAATCTGGAGCGTCTTCAGGCGGAAGCCAAAACGCTTGCCAAAGATCTTAAAGCGGTAATTAAGAATGAGAAGGATTTAAAGGAACTGGATGCAGAGAATCCGGAAAGAAATAAACCGGGAAAAGTCAGTGCGCAATACACGGAAATGAAAAAGCAGCTGGTCGAACAGGGAAAACTTCTGATCGGCGAGTATCTGATTCTGATAGGCAAAGCATGGAATAGTAACCTCGACACTACGGATGTAAGTAAATTTAAGCTGGAGGTTCCCGGAGAGGAACTGGATAAACTTTATTCCCAGAAAGAGAATTACAATAAGGATTTCACGAAATTTTTCGAAAAATTCGAAGCAGGGGATATAGCGGACACGCTGAAACTTGTTTCAGAAGCGAAACTACCTGAAGTTCCGAAGCTTTTGGCTGAGAAAAAAACACAGCTGGATATAAAACAGAGAAACATCGCACCGAAAAAAGCAGAAGAGCAAAAGAAAGTAGGAGAACCGAAAGGTCACAAACTATAACCTATACGGGCTATTTCATAACGAAATAGCCCGTTTTCTTTTGCGCAGGTTTATTCATGGATTTCAATTAATGCATTAAAAAGTATGGACATCGAAAATAATGGCATCCTTTCCATTAAAACGAAGGTCCTTAATCTGAAGCATCGTGGAAAATTCCTTCACGAACTCGTTGGAGCAATACCAATCACTGCCCTGAACCGAAGATAAATTGACATCCTTCATTGAAGGAAGCGCTGATGTTTCCAGCCACCAGTCATCATAATCATTCATCAATCTCTGCGCTTCCGCTTCATCGATATAAATAATTCCCCTATATCCCTGATCTTTACCGGACATTTCAAACCACAGTATTTTCTCAGACATCCAGTATCCTTCGTAATCTGTAGAAGTAATTCCCTTCACGGAATCCATGTATTTGTTCGTAAACACCCTGTCCGTTGCATGTTGCGTTGATTCCACCATTTTTGACTGACAGGCAGTAAAGCACATAAGTATTCCTAAAAGAACCGTAATTAAAATAGTTTTAGTTTTTTTCATTTTCGATGCTCCTAATTTTTTAAATTGTAGTTTCTTCTTATTTTCTTCTGAAAGTATAATCACACATAGTCCCACCAGTCCCTATCTGCTGCCTTAATTATATCATACATTCCTTTTACAAGGTACAAGATACAAGCGATGCCCGCACTCATAGGCCCTTCGGTCCTATTTCGTGCGCGCGCTGGTCTACGCTCCGCTTCGGTCCGCGCAAAGCCGACGTCCCCCGGACGTCGTGCGCCGCGCTATCAAAGGGCAAAGAGCAGGTGATGGGGCGCACGAGGTCCGGTGGACCTCGGTTTTGCGCCGACCGGAGCGGAGCGGAGACCGAACCCTTGTGTAACAAGGGCTCGGGGCTCCGCTGCTCGATAAAAAGACCTCAGGTTTTCCTGAGGTCTTTTGTCGAGCAGGTGATGGGAATCGAACCCACGTATTCAGCTTGGAAGGCTGATGTTCTACCATTGAACCACACCTGCATGATATGAAATTGAATCGAGGTGACAGGATTCGAACCTGCGACCCCCTGGTCCCAAACCAGGTGCTCTAGCCAAACTGAGCCACACCTCGCTTGGATCGGCATCGCTATTCGTGACGCAAGTATGATTATATGCAAGCGACCTTTTTTTGTCAACATTTTTTTGCATAAAACTATACGGGAAACGGACACAAAAAGGCGCTTTCACTTGAAATAATAACCGTTTTCGGTATAATATATAGGTGTTGTTCTGCGTTTATGAAAGAATACGAGGAACGGCGGGATTCACGCCTTCGGGCATGAAAATGTATTTTGTTAAAGGGGAAAGAACAGAGGACTGAATTCATGAAAAAGAGACTTGTAGCAATACTTACGGTCATCTGCCTTGCGGTATCGCTTAGCGGATGTAACTTCAACATTAACACCAATAATCCCAACCCGAACGACTACGAGGGACCACCTGATGAATTCCCTTCGCAGCAGACGAGCGAAGCAGATCCGTTCGGCGGAATCGGTCAGGACAGCGGATCTGTTGAATTTGATTTTGAGGCGCACAATCCGACCGATTGGCAGCTCGCTTATAAGGATTTTCTTGATCAAACTGCATTCGAGGATGCCAATGATGAGGTGATCGGCTATAACTGGTATTTCCTTGCGGATATTGACAGTACGTTGGGAGAGAATATTCCGGAGCTTTGCGTAAGACGCGGTACCTGCGAAGCGGATTATATGCTGGATGTATATTCCTACAATCCCGTTGCGAAGAGCGTGGACGAAGTCATTGATGACGGCATCGGTGCAAGCCATACCACATTCTATGTCGGACCGAGCGGAGACCTTTACAGCTATTCCGGTCATATGGGATACCTTTGGGTAAACCGGATTGAAATCAACAACGGAAAAGTAACCGAAACACAGGTCTTTGAACAGGACATCAACGGGGATCCGGATGCTGATTATAAGTCCATGTCCGAAATCATCGGAGAGGATACCCAGCCCTGCCTGACGGCACCGCTTACTAATACCGCAGCCTTGTTCTGGTATATTAACATTCCGGTAGCCACCGCTGATGTGATGGACGGAAAGGCAGCCGATCTGGCGTTCAATGAGGCATTGTACGGAGACGGCGAAGTATATGCATGCGGTGATGAATTCTATACCGGTAAAACAGGTATGATGAAATTCAGCAATCTTCTGCAACCCGGTGCAATCGATTCCTATGAAAAGTCAGGCTATGAAATCAACATGCTCTGCGCCACGGATGCAAACTTTGACGGTTTGTCGGAGATGTTTGTCCGCCTGATTGGAACGGATTCTTCCGGACAGAATAATTCCTATCATTTTATCCTGTTAAGCTTCCAGGACGGTGTGGTTTACGCGTATGTTCTTCCGAACCTCTCCACTGACGGCGGATTGATTGTATGCAATTATTCCGTATACTATAACTGGTATTTCGAAACCTATGACTACTTCATGGGTATCGTATTCGACAAGGATTGCTTCGTAACGTTTGTTGCGGATAACAATCCCAAGGCACAGCGTCCTTATGTCGGTACCGAGGACAGCTGGTTCGCATACGATCCGAACGTTGAATATTAAGATTCGGCGATTAATTATTAAGATTTTACTAATACGATAGAAAAGAGACTGAATTATGCTTATGATGTTACCGGCAGTGGCAACAATGGCATCGCTTTATACGACCGATTTTTATCAGGCGATTTTAAACTGGGATGCCGGGATTTTACTTTGGATTCAGGAGTTTATCCGTAATGATTTCCTGACTCCGATTATGAAAGCCATTACGATGAGCGTGGACGGCGGAATCTTCTGGATTGTTCTTTCGGTCATTCTGATTTGTATCCCGAAGACCCGAAAAACCGGCATGTGCTCGGCACTCGCGCTTGTTTTTTCCGTAATTATCTGCAATGTATTATTGAAAAATCTCTTCGGACGAATTCGCCCGTACGAGGTGATTGACGGTTTGAATCTGCTGGTTAAGGCGGCGGACGATCCGTCCTTCCCGAGCGGACATACCAGCGCATCTTTTGCGGCATCGGTAGCGATGCTTCTTAGCAGCAACAAGAAGTCTAAACCGTATGCAATTGCGGCGGTGGTATATGCCTTTATTGTGGGCTTTACGAGATTGTATGTCGGCATTCACTATCCGACGGATGTCATCTGTGCGGCAATTATTGCAAGTGCATTTGCGGTTCCGGCAACCTACCTCGGAAAAATGCTTTACGACAAACTTGCCGAGGTATTCCGTAAGAAGAAAGAGGCCAAAGCCGTGGCAACAGAGAAAGACGGCAGCGAGAAGTAGGGGATTCCGGTTTCGTTTGGGGGAAGCGAAATGGATTTAACGATAAAATACACAGAAGAAGAACAGAAGCGGTTTGACGAGGTCTTCAAGTTAAAGGAAGAAGTTCGTAACCTTGAGAAGGAGCAGTTCCTGCTCGGCCGCGAGATGAAAGAGCACACGATGGAGAATCATGTGGAAACGGTTTCTCCCGTGGTGTATCTTTTGATTGGCACGGGCTTTACTGTCTTATTCTGTGCGGACCTCATCGTCGGAAAAAGTCTGAATATTGCGGCTGCGATTGCGTTTGCGGCCTGCACGCCGATTGTTGCGCTGATATTTATCGTTCTGTTTTTCATAAAGCTTCGCAAGTATATTTACCAGACCTCGAAGGACCCGAAGGTGTGGGCGAAAGCGAAGCAGGCGGGCTTTAACAATTATTATGCCGAAGAAAAACGGATTCACGAAGAATACGAAAAAACGAGAAAAGACCTTGAGAGACTGCGTGAAATCTACAAGGCGAAGCAGGATGATCTGGATCTCTTCGTGGAGATGAAATCCAAAGAAAACTATGCGAAACAGAAAGAAATCGTAGAGCATTCGAAACAGGCGGATGCCCTTAGAAAAAAAGAAGAAGAGGCTGCCGCGGCAAAGTCCGCCGGGGAAAAAGAGCCGATTAAAATAGAAGTTCAGGAGCCGTTAGCGCGGTATGAAAAAGAACGAGACAAAAGAAAAAAAGAGCAAAGCACGTAAGGAAAAAGCTGCTCCGAAGCCCAAGGTAAAAATGACCAAGGAGCAGAAGAAAGCATATTTTAAGAGACGAATTAAAACGAATGTAAAGATTCTGCCCTTTCTTGCGCCGAGTTTGATCGGTGTTCTGTTGTTTTATCTGGTGCCCTACTGTGTTGTAATCTTTTACACCTTTGTGGACAATCCGATTACACTTGATTTTGTCGGGTTTGCGAACCTTGTTGATGTGATCACAAACCCGTCCTTTTTGCTTGCTTCCTGGAATACGGTGAAGTTTTCGCTGATGGCGGTGCCGCTTGCGGTGGTACTGTCTCTTTTGCTTGCGCTTTTGCTGGATCACAAGATTCCGTTTGCAAGCCAGTTTCGAACTTCCTTCTTAAGCCCGATGGTTGTGCCCGTCGCATCCGTCGTATTGGTGTTTCAGGTGCTTTTTGATTATAACGGTGTGGCGAATGTGGCGGTCCAGTTCTTCGGCGGAGGAAAAATCGACTGGCTGAAGTCCGGCTTTGCCCCTTACGTTGTTTTACTTTTGTTCCTTTGGAAGAATTTAGGATACAACATGATTCTTTTTTTAGGTGCGCTTGGAACCATTCCGAAAGACTGTCTGGAAGCGGCATATCTTGATACCACATCCACATGGAGAATCTTCTGGAGTATCAAAATCCGTTACCTTTCCCCGACGGTTCTTTTTGTCACCATCATTTCGATTATTAACTCGTTTAAGGTGTTCCGGGAGGTGTATCTGCTGACCGGCAACCATCCTTATGAGACAATATACATTCTGCAGCATTACATGAACAACAAGTTTGAAAGCATGGATTATCAGCAGCTTTCCGCTGCGGCGGTTATTATGTCCATCGTAATGGGCGGAGTGATTTTTGCCATGTACGTGGCAGAGAATAAATTCGGACGGGATATGGAAGAATGAAACGAATTTCCGATATGGATGCCGGCCCCGTTCGCAAGAACAAGGTTTGGCCTAAAATAAAAAAAATACTCATTGTCATTGCGGCTACAATATGCATGATCTTTTTCCTGCTGCCGACCGTTTTGACATGCACGAATTCCTTCATGTCCGCAACGGAAATCAAAGCCAATTACGGCAAGGTTTTCGCAACGGATGATAAGGGCGCCAAGGTTTATATCGGCGAAACGGTAAAGTTAAAACTGATTCCGGACATGGTTTCGTTTGATCAGTATAAAACCGTGCTTTTCAAAAGCCCGGATTATCTGTTTAAGTTCTGGAATTCACTGATTTATGCGCTGCCGATTGCATTACTGCAGATTTTCCTGGCGCTTGGTGCATCCTATGCATTTTCGCGCTTAGAGGGCAGGTGGAAGTATATCCTGTTCTTTATCTACATCATGATTTGCTTAATGCCGTATCAGGTAACTCTGGTACCGAACTATTTGGTCAGCGACTGGCTGAATATCCTGAATACGCGCTGGGCAATCTGGCTTCCGGGTATTACGTCGCCGTTTGCGGTATACCTTCTTACAAAGAGTATGAAGCGTATTCCGAAGGCATTGTACGAAGCGGCGAAAGTGGACGGAGCAAGCGAGTGGACGATTTTTACCAAGGTCTGCATGCCACTTGTAAAGGGTACCGCATTCTCCGTCGGAATTTTGATTTTTATTGATTACTGGAACATGGTGGAACAGCCGCTGATCCTGTTAAAAGACGATAAACTGCAACCGTTAAGTATCTTCCTTTCGAGGATTAATGCAGGCGAAATCGGACTTGCGTTTGCGGTGGCCGTTATCTATATGGTTCCCTGCGTACTGACATTCCTGTACGGAGAGGATTATCTGGTTGAGGGTATTACGACACAGGGTGGTGTCAAGGG
>CADCOL010000026.1 GCA_902803015.1 uncultured Lachnospiraceae bacterium
GCAACGGTCGTAATCGAAGAAAGCCTTGCAAAAGAAATCGGATATATTCAGTAATTCAAAATACAAAAAGATTTAAGGAGCACATTTAATGAAAACTTATCTTGTTACCGGAGGAGCCGGATTCATCGGTTCGAATTACATTCATTACATGTTAAACAAGTATGGAGATGATATTCGAATCATCAACGTGGACGTATTGACCTATGCCGGAAATCTCGAAAATTTAAAGGATATTGAGGATCGCGACAATTACACATTTATCCGCGCGGACATCACGGATAAGGACGCCATCAGTGAAATCTTTGAGAAAAACGATATCGACAGAGTTGTTCATTTTGCGGCAGAGAGTCACGTGGACCGCTCCATAAAGAACCCGGAGGTTTTTGTTAAGACGAATGTGCTCGGAACCGCAGTTATGCTGAATTGTGCAAAGGCGGCATGGGAATTGCCGGACGGCAGTTTTAAACCCGACAAGAAGTTTTTGCATGTTTCTACCGACGAAGTGTATGGTTCTCTGCCGGATGATCCGGATGCGTATTTTTACGAGACGTCCCCGATTGATCCGCACTCTCCGTATTCCTCAAGCAAGGCAAGTTCCGATTTGCTGGTAAAGGCATATATGGATACTTACAAGTTCCCTGCCAATATCACCAACTGCTCGAACAATTACGGACCGTATCAGTTCCCGGAAAAACTGATTCCGCTTATTATCAACAATGCGTTACAGGGCAAGAAACTTCCGGTATACGGCGACGGAAAGAATGTCAGGGACTGGCTCTATGTAATGGATCACGCCAAAGCAATCGATATGGTGCAGGAGCAGGGCAAGCTTTTTGAACGCTACAATATCGGTGGTCACAATGAGAAGCAGAACATTGAGATTATCGAGATTATTCTGGATACGCTTTGCGAAATGCTTCCGGATTCCGATCCGAGAAAAGCGCATATTAACCGTGAGCTGATTACGTATGTAACGGACCGAAAGGGACATGACCGCAGATACGCGATTGCACCGGATAAAATCAAAAACGATCTCGGCTGGGAGCCGGAGACCATGTTTAAGGACGGTATCCGGTTAACGATTCAGTGGTATTTCGAACATGAAGACTGGATGAAGAATGTAACAAGCGGCGATTATCAGAAGTATTACAACGACATGTATAAAAATCGCTAAAGCGGTGAAGAAAGGAAAAACATGAAAGGTATTATTCTTGCCGGAGGAAGCGGCACAAGATTATATCCGTTAACCAAGGCGGTTTCCAAACAGATTATGCCGGTTTATGACAAACCGATGATTTATTATCCGCTCTCCATTCTGATGCTTGCGGGAATTCGCGAAATCCTGATTATTTCAACGCCGCGTGATTTGCCGGTGTTTGAGGAACTTTTCGGAGACGGATCCCAGCTTGGACTTCGGATGGAATATGCGGTGCAGGAATATCCCAGAGGCCTTGCGGATGCGTTTATTATCGGCGAGAAGTTCATCGGAAACGACAGTGTTTCGCTGATTCTCGGTGATAATATTTTTTACGGACAGAGCTTCTCGAAGGTATTAAGACAGGTAGCGTCGAGAGAAAAGGGCGCGACTATTTTCGGATATTATGTAAGAGACCCCAGAGAATACGGCGTTGTGGAATTCGACGAAAACGGAAATGCCATTTCCATCGAGGAAAAACCGGAACATCCGAAGAGCAACTATGCGGTACCGGGACTTTACTTCTACGATAACGATGTTGTGGAAATCGCAAAGAATGTAAAGCCTTCCGCAAGAGGCGAGATTGAAATTACCAGTATCAACAACGAATATTTAAGAAGGGGCACCCTTCATGTGGAACCGCTGGGACGCGGGTTTGCATGGCTTGATACCGGAAATCACGATGCGCTTCTGGATGCGTCGGATTTTGTCTGCGCATTCCAGAAACGTCAGGGATTATACATTTCCTGTATCGAGGAAATCGCATATAAGCGCGGATTCATTACGAAAGAGCAGCTTTTGGAACTTGCCGAACCGCTTATGAAGACCGCATACGGACAGTACCTGAAAGAAGTTGCAGAGGGACTGTAAGCATAGACAATAAAGCAGGGAAAGAAGATTAAAATGGGTAAATTACAGGTTGAAACATGTGAAATCGAGGGTTTGAAAGTAATCACGCCGCAGGTATTCGGTGATAAGCGCGGTTACTTTATGGAGACCTATCAGTTCAATGATTTTAAGGAAATCGGGATTGATTTGCCGTTCGTACAGGACAATCAGTCCGCATCAAAAAAAGGAGTTTTGAGAGGACTTCACTTTCAAATCAACTATCCGCAGGACAAGCTGGTACGCGTAATCAAAGGCGAGGTCTTTGATGTTGCGGTGGATCTTCGTCCGGGCAGCAGCACCTACGGAAAGTGGTTCGGTGTTTTGTTAAGCGAGGAGAATAAGAAACAGTTCTTTATCCCGAAGAATTTTGCGCACGGATTTCTGGTTCTTTCCGATTATGCGGAATTCTGCTATAAGTGCACGGACTTCTATCATCCGAACGATGAGGGCGGAATCGCATATAACGATCCGGCCATCGGAATCGAATGGCCCATTCCGGAGGGAATGGAACTCATTCTTTCCGACAAGGATACCAAGTGGGGTTCCATCACCGAATTAAAGGTTACGGAGTAAGAAATGGCAAAAGCAGTCGCAGCAAAGAAAGTAAATAAAGGCCTTCCGAAAACGGCTGGCATTCTGATTGCAACGGCAGCAGCTCTTGCTTTTCTTGCCATCATTCTTTTGCATCATAATCCGAATGCCGTTGTAAAAGAAGAGTGGATTAAAAAGGCGATTGCATCGGCGATGGTGCTTTGTTCCCTGACTGCATTTATTACCCTGTACGACAAAATTGTATCTCTTCCGAGAGAATTATGGGATAACAGGGAACTGATCTGGAAACTCGCAAAGAACGATTTCAAGAAGCGTTATGCCGGTTCCACGATGGGTCGCGTATGGGCATTTGTTCAGCCTGTAGTGACCGTCGCAATGTATTATTGTGTATTCGGTTTGATTTTTCCGACCAGAGCACAGCTTGCGGCAAGCGGCGTGGAAGCACCGTATGTTCTCTGGCTGACGGCAGGACTGGTTCCGTGGTTCTTCTTTTCGGAAGCCATTATCGGCGGTACCAATGCGTTAATCGAATACAATTATCTGGTTAAGAAAGTTGTGTTTAAAATCAGTATCCTGCCGATTATCAAGGTTATCGCGGCACTCTTTATCCATGCATTCTTTGCATTTGTTTTGCTGGTACTGTATTTCTTCTACGGATACAAACCGAGTTTTTACGTACTCCAGGTTGTGTATTACAGTTTCTGCATGTTCTCGCTATCCCTTGCCATCAGCTATACCACCTGTGCCATCGTGGTCTTCTTTAAAGACCTTTCCCAGATCATCGGCATTGTTTTACAGGTCGGAATGTGGGGAACGCCGATTCTGTGGGAGCTCGGACAGATTCCGGAAAAATACCGGATTATCTTTAAACTCAATCCGGTATTCTATATCATCAACGGTTACCGAAGTGCATTGTTCGAGAAAACATGGTTCTTCGAAGATTTTTATTCCACCATGTTTTTCTGGATTGTTACGGCAATTATTTTCGGCATCGGCGCTTTGATATTCAAACGATTAAAACCGCATTTTGCGGATGTACTGTAAACAGGAAGCGAAATGGAAACAGCAATTTCAATCGAACACGTCAATAAAATATACAAGCTTTATCCGCGTCCGGTGGATCGAATCATCGATACGTTTCATCTGATGCCATGGAAAAAGTACAGCGAACATCACGCATTGAAGGATGTCAGCTTTACCGTGGGCAAGGGCGAAACCGTCGGAATCATCGGAACGAACGGATCGGGAAAATCCACGATTCTGAAAATTATCACCGGTGTTCTGCATCAAAACAGCGGCGAAGTGAAGGTGGACGGCAGAATTTCCGCGCTGCTGGAACTTGGAGCCGGATTCAATTCCGAGTATACCGGCATGGAAAACATCTACTTAAACGGTACGATGATCGGTTTCAGCAAGGATGAAATCGACGCAAAATTACAGGATATTCTGGACTTTGCGGATATCGGCGAATTCGTTTACCAGCCGGTCAAAACGTATTCTTCGGGTATGTTTGTACGTCTTGCATTTGCAATCGCCATCAATATCGAACCGGAGATTCTGATTGTGGACGAAGCGCTTTCCGTCGGCGATGTTTTCTTCCAGGCAAAGTGCTATCGGAAGTTTGATGATTTTAAGAAAATGGGAAAGACCATTCTCTTCGTAAGTCATGATTTGAGCAGCATTTCCAAATACTGTGACCGCGTCATTCTTTTGAATCAGGGCGAGAAATTAGGCGAGGGAAGTCCGAAGGAAATGATTGATGCATACAAGCAGGTTCTGGTCGGACAATACAGTAAGGATGCAAACGACGATGCGACGAAGAGCGAGGTGGAGGCGGTCATCAACAAGGGACTGAATCCGGAAACGCTCGAATACGGTTCGAAAAAAGCAAAAATCACTTCCTGCCGGATTACGGATGAACAGGGCAGGGAGACCACTGCGATTATCAAGGGGAACGATTTTACCATCCATATGGAGGCGGAGGCCATTGAGGATCTGCAGGCACCGATCTTTGCATTCTCGATTAAGAATATTAAGGGAACCGAGATTACGGGTACCAATACCATGTTTGAAAAAGCGTTTCTGGATAAAATGCAGGCGGGCGAGAAAAAAGAAATTACCTTTAAGCAGCACATGAATCTGCAGGGTGGCGAATATCTGCTTTCGCTGGGACTTACCGGATACGAGGGCAGTGATTTTACGGTATATCACCGGCTGTATGACGTGATTAACATTACGGTTATTTCCGATAAGGATACGGTGGGATTCTATGACATGGAGTCCGAAGTGGAAGTAAAGAGCCTTTGGACACCGGCCATTGTGGGAGGAAACAATGGAGAAGACAAAGACAATCGGCAAAATCATATTGGATGAAGAATTCTATGAAGGCGAGGACAAGTACTGCGACGGAGCCATTGAAGACGAACTTTTAAGGATTGCTTCTTCGGAGGAAAAGAAGAATTTCCGCACCATCACGGAGGCCGGGGAGAACTGGCCGATTCTGTATCATTTTTCGCCGTTTCGCGAGAATATCGTGGAGTGGCTTCCGATTCCGCCCACGGCAAAAGTGCTGGAGGTGGGTTCCGGCTGCGGCGCAATTACAGGCGCACTTGCCAGAAAAGCAAGGAGCGTAACCAGCATCGACTTATCCGAGAAGCGCAGTATGATTAATGCA
>CADCOL010000027.1 GCA_902803015.1 uncultured Lachnospiraceae bacterium
TCGCCGTCCGCACCGTCTGCATCCATTGCAACGCCGGCCATGTCAACGAATACGGTTAAGGATTCATCTTCGCCTGCATTTTCCCATTCGATTTCAAAAGTCTTGTAAACTGCATTCTCGCCGTCGGAAGGCTGATCTGCGGAAGGCTCTTCGGAATTGACCGGCGTAACATCGGGCAGTATCTCGCTCGTTACAACGGTGGATTCCTTCTCGCCGATTTCAATGCTTAAAGGTTCCGGTACATTCTGTTTTGCGCATCCTGCAAGAACGACTGCAGATAATGCAAGTGTTGCTGCTACTGTTAACTTTTTCATGATTTTTCTCCCTTTGTAAAAAAACAAAATAATAAAGCACAGCTGCGGTTTTCCCACAGCCATGCTCCATCATACCACATTTTGAGGATTTTTACAAAATTGCGTTCCAAATTATGGTCCGGCTCTACGGATAAGCTTTACGGACAAGCTCTACGGCATAAGCTCTGCGAATCGCTGCACCGTCTCCTTCATGTCTTCCTCAAGATACTTCATTCCGGCCTTTTTAATCTCCTCGGGAACGCCGTACATTGCATCCGCCATCGCACCTGCGATTGCTGCCAGCGTGTCGGTATCGCCGCCCAAGGATATCGCATTTCGTACTACATCCTCGTAGGACTCGCCTTCGAAGAAGCTTACCAGTGCCTTCGGAAGGGAATCCTGGCACCATTCCACATGCTCGTGCAACGGTCTGAGTTCATCGACCGTTTTGGTCAAATCATATCCGAACTCGCGTACCACGTACTCTTTGATCTCTTCCTTGGTCGCGCCGGTTCTGGCTAAGAACATTACTGCCGCGGTACACTCCGCTCCCTTGATTCCTTCGGGATGGTTATGGCTTACTTCTGCGGTTGCTCTCGCCACCTCGCGCGTGCGCTCAACGGTATCGTAAAGCCAGCCCGCGCCGGATACGCGCATTGCCGAACCGTTTCCGAAGCTGTTGTAAGGCTCCGGATTCGCAACATGCAGCCAGATAATGAAGCTGCCGCCGTATCCTGCGTTCGGATAGCGGCGTCCCCACTTCTGCATGGACTTGACGCACTCCGTGCGAATCGTCTCCGCATCCGCGTCCTTTCCGGCGTTCGTTAATGCCTCCATGACCGCGATGGTCATTACGGAATCATCCGTCCAGTCACAACGCTTCGTGAAAAGTTCAAAGTCCTTCGTCCACGGTCCTCTGTCAAATTCAAATCTGCTACCGATAATATCTCCAAAAATCGCTCCGTACATCGCTTTATCCTCCTCTTTTGTACTGTTTGGGTCTGTTGTTCTCTTTCTGAATACATCATACCAAAACGTGAAAAGGGATGTGTCGCCCCTTATGCGACAAATAAGAGCCTTCTATTTCCTGCAAATCACGTTCACCCACTGCTCTTTTTCGCGGCCGGGGCGGACGTCGGAAGAATAATCCGATTCAAGGATTGTAAAGCCCGCATTCTCGAAGAGTTTGCGCAGACCTTCCAGGGTGTAATTCGTAAATGTGCGGCCGCCGCGTGCGATGGTGCTTGCGTCTGCGGACTTGGCACCTGCGGTGGTGCTTGCGTCGACGAGTTCTGTTCCTGCCGTGTCTGTAGTATCTCCGATTACCGGTGCAGGTTCTTCCCCGCACTTGAAGGATGCATACAGAGTTCCTCCGTATGCCAGGCCGTCGCGGAGTCTGGCAATGACCGAATCCATCTCATCGTCCGACACATGTAGTAAGGACGCGCATGCCCAAACACCGTCGAACTCGTCTTCGAAGGATATCTCATCGAATCGCATCTGCCAAACCGTCTGACCGAGATAATCGGTTGCCAGGCGGCACATTTCATGCGATGCATCAAATGCCACAACGGAAAATCCGTTCTCAATGAACGCCTTGCTGTCTCGTCCGCTTCCGCATCCGGCATCCAGAATTCGTCCGCCGACCGGAATGTATTTTAAAAACCGCTCACGCCAATAAGACATATCGGCATCCACCGATCCTTCGAAAAACTCGTATGCGTTGATGTTGTAGTAGTCAATGTTATTTGCCATTTTTCAATCCTTTTATCTGCATCATACTTTATGTCCCGAAGCTGCTTCAAAATTATACTTCACGATTCCCAGATCAATTTTCGACATAGGACCGCTTCCTGCGGTAATGACTGCCTTATCGCCGTCCAGTGCAATCCTGAACTTCTGCTGGTTAATTGCCGTGGGCGCCTTCATGGCTGCTTCCACGCCTTCCTTAAACCAGTCCGGCATATCTGCGGGATTCACGTTGCAAAGCTTTGCCATGGTTTTCGAGCGATGCTCTTTTCCCTGATTGGCACCGTAACCGATGGCGATGACGCAGACGATTTTTTCATTCGCACCAATGGCGGCTTTTGATTTTTTCTTACCGTATGTGCCTGCTACCCAGCAGGTATTTAACCCCATGCACTGCGCTTCGAGCACAATCCGCTCGCCGTAGTATCCGACAGTTTCGTCAAGATTGGCGATGGACTTGCTGCCAATCATCGCAACGTAATTGACCGCGTTCGAAAAATTACCGTAGTGGCCCAAAAACGTGTCAAAGCACTCCGGTTCGCCCGTAATCAGCTGAATGTGCAGGCCGCTTTCTTTATTGCATTCTTCAATCAGCGCATTCAACTGTGCCACATGCTCATCGGAAATTGCCTTATCAAGATACTGCCGCACCGAGTGCCTGGCAACGATAGCTTCCTTAATTGTCATACATGTCCTCCTTCACGGCGTCATGGTCCAGGACAGATACGGCTCATTGCTGTACAGATTCACCTTCTTCTCCTGCCCGAACACATGAATCATGCATTCAAAAATAATGGTCTTGTCCGTAACGTAAATACCATCCGCGGTGATTCTCGTCCCCTGATGGGACAAATCCTTATATGATCTTATCGTGTACGACTGATACTGCCCGTCGTCATCCTTCACGCGCAGGCGAAGCGGCGTAATCTCGCCCTGCCGGTCATGACAGCAGATCAGGTCGATTTGTCTCGGTTTCGGCATAATACTTCCCTCTGTTGTAATACCGATAATAGAACATTTGTTCGATATTGTAAATAGGAGGATTAGCCAAAAGATTTTAAAATATTTGTTTATTCTGTATCATATTCCCCGTACTCGCAGCCGATATGCGTGGCTTCCACTTCATCGACAAGCACGAGGCGATCGTCCTTTTTATCATAAAGTTTGACGGTTCCCCAGCCGTTGCCGCCGTTCCAGAGACGGTTGTGTTTCTTGCTTCCGTCCGGCGCTTCGTAGTTCACCCACAGCATGTCTTTTTTCTTGCAGAACACTTCCGTTTCCATCACGGCATGCGTGTTTTCCTGGCGAACATGCCAGATCACAAGCTCGTCCGTTTCCTCGAACGAAAAGTCCGTCTTGACCTTCAGATGCAGCTTCGAGAAGTTAAAATCGTACTCCTTCCCTTCATAGTAAAACACTCCGAGAAGCCGTCGGTCAATCGGCACAAAATACACCTTCGGCCGTCCGCCGCCGATGTCGAAAACGCTGTTTTGAAGCATTTTACCCGTCTTTTTGCTCTTTAAGCAGTTCGAGGACAGCCATACCCACGGACTGGTAAAATCCCTGCCCCAGTTTTTATCGGCATACCCGTAACTGTTCTCCGGCGAAACGATATATTTGCGTCCGTTGTAAATCACTTCGCCCTTATACGCGCTCTTCATGCCCTCCGCATGCCAGTACATCGCAAATGCCTCCGCCTCGCGAAGTACGCGGCTTGCGCCGTATCCGACGTTAAACGCAATCTGCTTGTCGATTCGTAAATCCCATTTCAGGCTGCCCGCATCGCACATCCACTCGGGATGCGATTTTGCCTCTTCTTCCGTGATGGAAATGCTTCCCGCGAGCAGTGTCTCGCTCGCGATGCAGTCATCCGCCACAACGCGGTAAGGAACGTCATTGTATACTTTCGCATCCTTCAGGGAAAAGAAGCGGTGCAGCTGGCAGTGATCCTCGCCCCAGCATCCTGCCTTGACCATTAAGTAGGAAGGCAGTTTTCCCGCGTCTTTATTTTCTTTTAACTGTCCGAATACCGGCTTATCTTCCGCCAATGCAGGATTGCATACAAAGAACTCGATGAAGAACGGTTTTTCCTCGCCCGTTGCCACATCCCTTGCCGTAAAATTGTGCCACCACCAGTCATACCCGTGATGCGCCAACGGCCCATGCAACATGAATGCGTTTCTTTTGATGTCGTGATGATTAAACATTTTAATGTCCTTCTATAATTTTTGTTACGCCGCGTCCGCAAGCTCGATGTCATATGTATCGAGGATGCGGTCGTACTCTTCTATGCTCTGTCTTAAGAGATTCATCAAATCCTGCTCCGCGTACAAACCGTCCGCATTCGTCTTGATGGAATCAAAGGTAATCGGCACGATTTGCGGCTGCGTATCAAGGTCCAGCAGGGTCGCATTTCGAAGCTGATCGACCGTCTGATATACGAGATTTACCGTGCAGTATTTTTTTCCGTCGGGACCGGCGAAGCGGCAAAATACAAGCTTACATCCAATTGGCGTTTTTGCCTCGATTGCACCCGGTAACTCGTAGTCATTCGCGCCAAGCGCCGCAAGAACACTTCCCACGTTGGAGTCGTGTCCGCATAGAAACGTGAATTTGCGCCCCTTTGTTTTCA
>CADCOL010000028.1 GCA_902803015.1 uncultured Lachnospiraceae bacterium
ATGTTGTCCGAATGAACCGACCTTTTTGCACGCGCTTATAAACCTGTCCGAATCATACCGGTCAAACTTCGTAACGATTTCATCATAATCTTCCTGTGACCCGGTTTCCCAGATATATCCGTCCACTCCCGCATGCCCCTGTCCGTACAGTTTCTTCCAAAAGGCTTCTTTTTTTTCATCATATTCTTTGGGGGCCAACGAATCCGGCGGAAGAAAAATATCCGCTTCGACATCCGCGATATCAATAAGTTCCCCGGCTGTCATCGACGCGGATTCCGTGGACGGAATGTAGAGATTATGATAAAAGATGTACACTTCGCAAGGTCCGTAAATTTCTTCGGCCAGGCTTTGCAGGTATTCTTCGATTTCGGCTCTGTGCAAAAGCATCAGGTAATTGTCCGCCATCTGCCACTGTCCGTTCTCATAACGGCAGTATGCAAGGATTTCACCTTTCGCGAATCCGATGCCTGTCCCCGAAAAATACTCATACGTCGTATAGTGCGTGGTATCATACGCGGACCAGTCGTAATACTCGAATGAAAATGTTTCGGACGGATATCGCGCCGTCATGTATGTTGCCAGCATCTTCCCCGTATCGGGTTTCGGGGTGCAACCCGAAAAAAAGAGTACTGCCACCGTCAAAATGATTGCTGTAAAATACCTTCCGTCCATAAGCCCTATTTAATCTTAATCTTCGAAAGAACCCAGTCGTCGGAAATCATTTCATACGGATTGCCGCAGTTGGGACAGATTCTGTTCTTTGTCGCATCAAAACTCGATCCGCAGGTCGGACATGCAATTCTCGTCATCGAGAAATTGTAATTAAACGGAATATCGGTGCGGCGTCGTAACAGCGCACTGAATACCTGATGTTTGTATTTTACACCGCGGTCGGTTGCATAAAGCACGTCAAAGTATGCATCCACTACCACCGTTGCGATACCGTCTTTTTCCTCGAAATACTCAAGTCCCAGCGCACCGCCGTAGTTTAAATCGATAATATCCTTCATTCTCGGATCCAGAGGCTCGCCTTCGTAGAATAAAAGCTCCTGCGGATTCTTTGAATATACGGCCGTTTTGATTAACGAAATCGCCTTGCTGGTAAAATACTCAAACGAAAATTCCGGACTTAATTTCTTCATGCGGTTTTCGAATTTACGGCGCGAACCCGCGGTACCCATTTTACCCGAAGTAGCGATTGCCTTGGCAATCATGCGGATCAGAAGAAACATGCCGAACATAAAATAACCCATAAATCCGCCGAGAAAAGGTCCCGCACAAAGAAGTCCCAGCAGCGTTTCGATATCGCCCGCCATAATCTTCTTTAAGTTGAATAAAACACCGATTCCGACGACAAGAAGCATGCCGCCGAAGATGGACAGGAAAATGCCCGCCTTGCCTTCATTGCCCGCCATGCCGACATCATCGAGAAAATAATAACCCGTAACCTTCGGGAACAAATCGTCCATCTTGTATCTCGTGCCGCAGTAGGAACAGCCGTTTTGGAGCTCGGCAATCGTCGTTGCCGCACCGCAGTTCGGGCAGCAGAACGTATCGTTGTCCGGATGCTCTCCCGTCACAACGTCCGTCATTACTTCGTAAAGAACGCATTTCTGATTGTCGCGGTAAATCTTTTTGCCGTTTCGTTTTACGCGCCTTTTTACACCGCACTGACGGAAGCACACCACGCTTTCATAGTGGCGGTCCCTCCAGTTGCTGCCTGCGATAAAATCATTGCGCTCCGGGTCCCTCGAATACACTTCATACTCCATCTCGAGACCTTTGTCTTTGATTCTCTCATGCTGCAGTTTCAGCGTGTAAGTTACGTCATTGTCCGCAAAAGGAATATCCTCTCCGTTGCCGATGGCCTTTCCGAGAGAAAGCACGAAATCTTTCAGTTTACGGTTAAAAGATTCTTTGACGTTTTTGATGTTAAAAAAATTATAACCCATTCTTCTTCATCAACCTCTTTTTCTTAAGCGCAAACACGAGAATCGACAAGAGCAGTGCCGGTACGGCATAGAAAAACAGCGCAATCAGGAATCCGATCTTCGGACTTCCGAGCAGGATTAACGAATATGCACTTCTTGATTCGGAGTACAGAAGTCCCGGAAATCCGGGCCAGCCGTTTGATTTTAAAACAATCGGAGCCGCCCCCATCAGAAGAACGTAAATGATAATCGGCAGCACCGGGAATGCGGTCAGAAACTGGAAAAACATCGCCAGGGTATAAGTGCCGATTGCCGCAAGCATACCCGTGAAGTAAGATAAAGCAATTGCCTTTACCTGAAATGCGGTATTATGTGCGCCGAACGCAAGTCCGAGCAAAAGAAGAAAGATTAACGTCACGGCATACATAAATGCAATCTGCAGTGCACCGGCCAGCCATTTCATAAACACAAGTGTTCCGCTCTTTACTTTGTGTTCCTTTGCAAGATCGATGCTTTTTTTCGTAAACACACTCGTATGCATGCAAAGAAGCGCACTCACGCCGGCGATTATATTGAATGCATATAACTGAAACTGCATTGTACGGATGGTAAACATATAACCGTTGAAAAAAGTAGCCTTCGTATAAATCACGAATCCCAATGCAGCGAGCATTGCAAGAATGAGGGCTCCCCAGAATCTTTCAAGGGTGCGGATTCTTTTGATTTCATATGTCAATAATGATTTCATATCTTTCCACC
>CADCOL010000029.1 GCA_902803015.1 uncultured Lachnospiraceae bacterium
GATATCAACACAAGTTATTTGGGATACTAAATGTTAACAACGATTTTTCTGGGAATCCTCTGGCTGTTGGTTATACCCTTCGGCCTGGGGATTTTCCCTTCCAAACTGTTAAAAAAAGAGAATCGCTATCCGGGACTGATTCTTGTAATCGGTTATCTGGTTATGATGGCGCTTTTTGAATGCCTTTATCTTCCGGCTTTGGCCGCGGGGGTAAAGTTCCGCACGCTGTGCCTTTTGTTCCGGCTGTTAATCGGTATTCTTTCTTTGGCTTCCGCGGTATTCGGTGTAAAAGATTTGAAGAGTTTTTCTCTGCCGAAGAAGAATCTCTGGCTATTTGTATTTGCGGCGGTGGTAGTGCTTCAGTGCGTGGCGAGATGGTTTCAGGGTGTCACGGACGGAGACGATGCATTCTTTTTGGGAACGGCGCTCAATGCATACACCAGTAACACGATGTATTATCTGGATCCTTATACCGGTATGGCTACCGGTCTTGACATGAGACATGCGCTCTCTGCGGGCGGGATTTTTTTGGCATATTTATCCAACAGTGTCAAGCTGCACCCGACTATCATGGCACATATTGTTTATGCCGATATTCTGTTGATTCTTCACTATATCTGCTTTTTTCATATCGGAAAACTGCTTTTCCCCGATAAAGAAGAGAATGCGGGCTTATTTGGATGCATGGTATGTGTGTTTGACGTGTTCGGATACATTTCCATTTTTACGCCCGGAGCATTCCTGCTAACCAGAACCTGGCAGGGGAAGAGCGTGATTGCAAATCTTTGCATTCCTTTCGTCTTCTTTTTGCTATTGCTGATGCTGCAGGAAGACCTGACGAAAAAGCAGTTCCGGGAGAAACGCCTTTTCTTCGGGGCACTCCTTTTTGCGACGGTTTTGGCGGGGGTCTGCATGGCCGGCACGGGTCCGATTATTTTACTTCCGCTGATTGCCATCGGCGCTGCCGTTGTTGCTGCACACAGGAAAAAATTCTCGGTATTTGCAGCATCATTGCCTGCTGTTGTTCCGGCAACGGCTTTCATGATTTTGCTGGCAATCTGGAAGTAGGAGGGTGTTTATGAAAGAGTTTTTCCTGAAATCTTTACATACTCTCCTTGATTACGGCGGAAACGGGCTCTTGCTTTTGTATTTTGCGGTGGCGCTTATTTATATTCTGGTTCGGGAGAAAAATAAGGGCGTTCGGAAACTGTTGGGTGCTTACCCGCTTGCCATGCTCTGTCTTTTCTTTGTTCCGCTTGTTCCGTTCCTGGTTTGCAAAGTCGCGGGAGAAGAAGAAACTTTCTATCGTTTCTTATGGATCATTCCGATGACGATTGTCTCGGTATATGCGACCATTCTGTTTTTGGAACATGTGAAGTTTAAGTGGCTGAAGGCAATACTTGGAATTGTTGCCATGGTGTGCGTGGGAATCGGAGGAAATCCGGGATATCTTACTCCGGTTACCGTGCCGGCTCAAAATGCATATCAGGTTCCTGCCCAGTTGATAGAATTGTGCGATTATATGGTGGTTCCGGGACGCGAGGTAAAGGCGGCATTTCCTTTTGAACTGGTGCAATATGTAAGACAGTACACATCATTTATCGTGATGCCGTATGGATACGAGACTATGGTTGACCGGTGGAATATCACGAGCGATTTGGCGGAAGAGATGTTTCGGGAAACTTCGCGCGCGGAAAACCTGGCCGAATTTGCCAGAGAAGAAAGATGCCATTATCTTGTGATTAACAAAGATCACCATATGGACGGTCGTTTGGAGGATTATGATTACAATCCGGTCTTTGAAACGGATAATTACAGGGTTTATCTGGACAAATATGCGGATGTTTCGCAGTGGTAAAACCGGCATTTGAAAATGTTTGATAAAAATAAGCGAAAAGCAGGGAAAACACCCTGCTTTTTGTGTGCGTGAAAAGTCCCGAAAAGGTCGAAAATCCTTGAAAAATCGCGTTTTAAGTGGTAAAATATCATAGATTGAGTATGCCCTAAAGAAAGGGTACTTAGAAAGGGGTTAAGTATGAAAGTAATTGTAGCGAAAGATTATGAGGACGGAGCAAGAAAGGCAGCGGATATCATCGAAAAGATTGTACGCGAGAATCCTACCTGCACATTGGGTCTCGCAACCGGTTCGAGTCCTGTCGGAATGTACAGGGAACTTGCGAGAAGATGCAAAGAAGAAGGACTTGATTTTTCGGGTATTCACTCCGTAAATCTTGATGAGTACGTTGGATTGGACGGAACCCACGATCAGAGCTATCGCTATTTTATGAATGACAATCTGTTTGATCACATCAACATCGACAAAGCAAACACCTATGTTGCAAAGGGCGTCGGAGATGTGGAGGCAAACTTAAAAGAGTTTAACGAAGTATTGGACAAGACCGATATTGAGATTCAGGTACTCGGCGTAGGACCGGACGGACATCTTGGATTCAACGAGCCGGGCGATACCCTTTATGACAAGGCACACGAAGAAGTACTTGAAGACAGCACCATTGAAGCGAACAAGAGATTCTTCGCATCCAAGGAAGAGGTTCCCACGCACGCGGTTACCATGGGTATGGGAAATATCATGAGAGCAAAAGCATTGCTTATGATTATCGGCGGAAACAAGAAAGAAGCCGCAACCAAACTTCTGATGGAAGATAAAATCGATCCGCACTGCCC
>CADCOL010000030.1 GCA_902803015.1 uncultured Lachnospiraceae bacterium
CAAAATATACAGAACTTGACAGTTATGTATTGGAGGGGGAAATGGACTATGGTGCTTTTAAAATGGATGCAGGTTTAACGCAATCATTTGGACAGATTATTCAAATTATACTTACAATAATAGCATTTCTTATAATGCTTAAATTTATTAAGACCATAGACTTTAAAAAGATACGCGAAGAATGGTAGGGGATTATGGACGATAAGGAAGTAAAAAAAGCGAAACGAAAGCGCCGTCTTAAAATATTCGGCAGAGTTATGCTCGTAATTGCGGGCTTGATTTTGGTGCTTTTATTGATTTTTCACAGACTGATCATCGATGCTGCTAAAATATTACACGGGAAGAATCAATTTGATAAACAAGGGGAAATTGAATACCATGAGGTGAAACTGTCTAAGGCACAGATGCTCGAGGATTTCGACTACCTTTTTGATGTTGCCGTGAATACGTCGCTTCACAAAAATCTTGCGGAGCAGTACTACGGCGTGGATTACGACGAAATTTACAAGACTTATAAGGAACGCATCGAAAACTGCAAAGATGAATACGAGTTTGTTTCCACCATGTTTTCGCTGGATCAGAAACTTCCGGGGGGGCATAATTTTATGATGCCTCCGATGGAAGCGCTGGTGGATAATTTTGAGATGACGGAGTTTTTCGATGACGAAACCAGAAGCGTCAATTATGCACTGTGCAAGCAGTTCGAAGAGAATATGGCCGGATATAATGAGAAAGGCATTATAGCATTTTACTATGACGGCGACTACATCTTTAAGGATGCTGTTTACTGTGATTACGAGACCATTGACGGGCTTGCGAACACGCGGCTTGTTTCGTTAAACGGAAAGCCGGTGAGCGAAGTGGTAAAGGAACTCGACGTAATGGAGCCGTGGCATTACGATTCCGTTCATGATATGGTATGCCCGATGAAACTGATTTTTAACGAAAGCGTCGGGGCAAAATATGAGGCCGTGATAGAGCGCGAAGACGGAAGCACTTTTACGACTGAACTTTATAATTCAGCGGAGTACAATCTGGCATTCCGGTATCGTTCGAGAATTTATAAGGATCGTTTCGATACGTCAAACAATCCCGTGACGAGCAGTTTGCATTATTCCGTTGAGGGTGACAAGGAAAGAAAACTGGTCTACATCCAATGCTGGGAATGCATCACCGGAGAGCAGGAACAGCTTGAGGCGGACATCACGAAAGCACTGGAAGAGGTGGATCCCGATTCCGTTATTATTGACTTTCGCGGAAACGTCGGAGGAAGCTATCCTTACGTTACAGAGGGCCTCCTTCCGCTGGTGCTTGATCACGATGCCGGAGACAATTATCCGGTTGTCATGCCGAATTCTGAGTATATCAGCAAATTTACGGATAACCGGTATTACCGTAAAGTAAAGAAGTTAAAGACAGGGCAGGATAAGATTACATACAAAGAGCCTTTTACTGTAAAAGGCAAAGCGAAGAAGCATTATAACGTGATTGCGCTGGTTGATCATCACACATTTTCGACCGGAGATATCTTTGCCAATATCGTCAAGCAGGACGGCATTCCGGTCATCGGTCAGAATACGGGTGGTGAAGGCATTGCCGGAGTCATTCTGGGCGACTATCTGCCGAACAGTAAACTGCAGGTTTCGTTCAATGTAAGCATGAGTGAGTATCTCCCGGCGGACAGCTATGTGGGTGTGGAGCCGGACTATGTTGTTGATCATGACTGGGAAGTGGAAAAAAAGCGCAGGGAACTTTTTGCCGGCGAATCCAAGGAAGTTTACGGCACCATTGAAAATCGCCTGAAGTGGGATCCGTATTTTCAGAAGGCAATGGAGCTGATAAACGAGTAAAGGATTGAGCTGTTTTGTAACAAAAAACAGCTCTTTTTTTATATTTTAATATTGACACTGTGTCAAAATGAGTATATATTGATTATATTGACACTGTGTCAGAAAGAAAGGAAGGTATGGATATGGGTAAAGTATTAGTTGCATTTTTCAGCGCAAGCGGAGTAACAAAGAAGGTGGCAGAGAATCTGGCAAAGGCAGCCGGCGCGGATCTCTTTGAAATTGTTCCGAAGCAGATTTATACAAGTGCGGATTTGAACTGGATGGATAAAAAGAGCAGAAGCTCGGTGGAAATGAATGACAGAAACTGCCGTCCGGAGATTGCAACAAAAGTTGATGATATGGAACAGTATGACATGATTTTTGTAGGATTCCCTGTATGGTGGTATCGTGAGCCTTCCATCATAGACACGTTTATGGAAAGCTATGATTTTACGGGACAGAAAGTTATTCCGTTCTGTACATCGGGCGGAAGCGGACTCGGTGATTCGTCCCGGAATATGGAGGCTCTCGCCTCGGGAGCGAAAGTCCTTGAAGGAAAAAGATTATCTTCGAGTATTTCGGAATCGGAACTGAAAAACTGGATTGAAGGTCTGAATAAATGAAAATAACCATAAAATCCCCGGGTATAATCCGTATATTATTATATAAACGGATGTAATATCTCA
>CADCOL010000031.1 GCA_902803015.1 uncultured Lachnospiraceae bacterium
AAGTTCCATCTGCTCGAATTCACGGGTACGGAACGTGAAGTTACCCGGTGTAATCTCGTTACGGAAGGACTTTCCGACCTGTCCGATACCGAACGGAATTTTCTTTCTGGAAGTACGCTGTACGTTCTTAAAGTTTACGAAAATACCCTGTGCGGTTTCCGGACGAAGATATACGGTAGCGGATGCATCCTCGGTTACGCCCTGGAAGGTCTTGAACATTAAGTTGAACTGACGGATATCGGTAAAATTGTGCTTACCGCAGGAAGGACAGGGAATGCTGTTTTCCTTGATAAAATCCATCATCTTCTCGCCGCTCCAGCCGTCCACGCTGCTTTCAAGCGTTACATTATTGTCATGTGCCCAGTCTTCGATGACTTTGTCCGCACGGAAGCGCTCATGGCACTCCTTGCAGTCCATCAAAGGATCGGAGAAACTTCCAAGATGTCCGGAAGCAACCCAGGTCTGCGGATTCATAAGGATAGCGCAGTCAACACCTACGTTGTAAGGGTTCTCCTGAATGAATTTCTGCCACCATGCTCTTTTTACGTTATTCTTTAATTCCACGCCAAGGTTGCCGTAATCCCAGGTATTCGCCAAACCGCCGTAAATTTCGGAACCCGGGTAAATAAAGCCGCGTCCTTTGCACAGATTCTTGACTTTGTCCAATGTCTTTTCCATCTTGTTTCTCCTTGTTGCTTTTTATTTATGTTTTATCTTCTGTTACAGAATAATTCTTTACATCTGTTTTAAAATCGTATCGGTTAATTATACCCGTACTGCTGCCCGTTTGCAAGCATCGACTTGCTCTTTGCCGGCACAGATGTTTCCTGCGCTTTACCAGTTTCCGAGATACTCCCAGTTCTTAATATCATACGGATCGCCGTTATGAAGCGTATACCAGTCGCCGGGAAGGAATTTACTGCCGTTATTGTAAACAACGCTGAACTCCTCCGAATAAAAGATAATCGGATCGCCCTCATACTTTTCATGCGCGTCTAACGGATTTCCGGTAAACGGATTGGTCGGATTCTCAATCAATCCTTCCAGCGCCAGAGAAGGCGTGTCCGCATTTGTCATAAATTCCTCGGATACTGTAAATCCCTTGGCATCAAAATCTTTTACCATCATTAAAGGCAGGAATAATTCCATGCTGGTACCCTGATCGGTAAACAAGTCCATCTGATCGGTCAGTCTTCCGTGGTCTGCCACGATAATGATTCGCGTGTTATCGTAAACACCCTGCTCTTTCAGATAATCCATCCATTCGCCGATTTTAATCAGCGCACACATATTGGTCTGATAATGGAATACCTGATAAATATTATCCATTCTGAGATAATGCCCGTCCACGGTAAATCGTTTTTCTACATCGGTATAGTACGGTGTATTGTCAACGTCCATCTGTGGCTCGTAATTCGGTTCCTGAAGGATGGCAGGCTCGTGCGTAAGGCCGTTTGTAATCATTAAGAAGGAACCTTTGTCCGACTCAGCCTTATCGGAACCGTCGGGTTTGGAATCTTCCGTCACCTTCGTGATTGCAGGCAGATTCTCAAGTTCCGCATACCAATCCATGAAAGTTCGTTTCAGTCCATGCGCCTTTACTTTGCTTTCCGTACTCTGCTCAATCAAATCCTCTCTTTCATCGTAGAATGCTTTTTCCTTACGGTAATATCCGTTGTTGTACAGACTGCTTCGAACAATCTGCGGGGAACATACCATGAAGGAATAGCAGAACATATTACGATTCTGAAGCTCTCTCGAAATCTCGCCTGTCAGTTTTCCGGACTCATTAAACTCGTATTCCAGAACCCCGGCTGTAATATTGTCATATTCATCATAAATGGATACATCGGGAACCCAGTCGTAATTTGCATACGGAGGATCCGTAATGGTAACTTCATATCCGTTCTCGGCAAACAGAACCGGCATGACTTTTAGACATTCATTGTTTTTATCCACCAGCATTTCCTTGTCGCGCTTATTCATGTTTTCCGGTGTGTACTCATATCCTCCGTACACGGCAGGTGCGCCCATATTGGTATATGCACCGAACGAAACCGTATTCCTGTAATATGTGAATCCGTCAAATTTTTCCTTGAGATCCGGTCGTTCATTCAGAATATAAGGCATGTACATTCCAAGGGAACGGTCAAGCATAAAGACAATAACATTCTTGTGTTCTCTGGAGAGATTCAGTGTAATCTCCGTATTCAAAGCACTTACCACACGGTCATAGCGATGATATCCCTTCGCAATCGCTGTCATGTTTCTTCCGCAAAGAATAATAATTACCGCGCAGGCAGCCGGCACGCATGCCTTATAAACCGAAGCCTTAATCCGGAACAACAGATGTACAAGAAAACCAACCGGAAGAATGGCAAGCAGATTAATGATCATGGTTTTCTTTACGAATTCCGGAGGATTGGTGTATCGAAGAATATAATTCAGCGAATCGTTTCTGACCTTAAAGAGCATAAAATTCATGGCCGTAATTACACACAGCGTCAGAACAATCTGCAAAAAGACCTCACGCAATTTGCGATTCGACATTAAGTAAAAGACTCCCAGCCAGACCACAAACAATCCGATTCCGTAACAGAGTTCCGGCAGAAGAATCCAAATGGGATTTCGAAGCGCAAAAATATCCACGAATTCCGCAACGGAAGACGAAATAACGGCAGACGGAACATATACACCCATAAACAGTGCCAAAAATGTTGCGGCGAGGAAGAAAAGAATATTCTCCCATTTTGCGTCAAGGAAATACCTCTCCTTCTTCTCTTTTTTGCCGGCGTTTTGGGCGGTTACATCAGCATTCTTTGCCGCACTCTCCGCCTTCTTCTTAACTGCCTCAATAATCTTCTGCACAATATTCTTTACAAGTGAGAAGACATTGTTCAATGTCCAGTAAAATACCAGTCCCGAAGGGGAAC
>CADCOL010000032.1 GCA_902803015.1 uncultured Lachnospiraceae bacterium
CCGTTTTTGTAAGCGTCCCGTCACAATTCGGGCATTTCAGATTCACAAGTTTCATGGGTTTCTCCTATCACCGTTCCAAGACGGCATAATCATTCTGTTTCATGTTTCTAATACTGAATACGGTAATTACTGCCATACCGATTAAAAAAACAAATTCTATGGCAGGTGCCAGATAGAATATATTGCTTTTTAGTTGAAAATAGGGATTGGACTGATGATTCATCCAAAACGCAGCCAGCAGTTGAAGCCAGGTGTTAACCGATAAGATGACGCAGTTGACTGCAATCATTGATGTGCTTAAAGCGAACCACGGTTTCTTTGACAGGAAAAAGACAGCGATGGAAAAAGAGAATACCAAAACGGCACTGACAACCGTAACTGCGGCTACAAACAAAAGCCAGCTGCCTCCGGTGTAATCCGGATAAAGATCGTTTCCGTCCACTCCACGGAACAGAAACAAAACGGCATCACCCACCCCCATCGCCAGTCCCAACATAAGCGGAATAAAACCACCGAGTAAAATGACGACGGAAGACAGAATCCACGTAACAAGATTCGTTATTCTGAGAACTTTGTCCATATTCTCCCCTTTACAACAATGCCTGTCTCAATAAAAACATTCCCCTTTTTATAATAATCTCTATTTTGAGATTTTTGAAGGCTTATGTTATATTATTAAATAAATAATTTAAGGAAAACAGGGGAATTATGATATGTTTGATTATTATTCATCCATCATTCTTATATCCTGGATGTCGCTTTGGGTTCTGGGCATCCTGGTTTGGGAGAATAACCGGATAAAAGAATCTGACAAAAAAATCTTTTATATATCTTATTTGCTGATTGGACTCTCTGCGTTGGCTGAATTAATCGGGTTGAAGCTAAACGGAAATGAAAATGTTCCGGCGCAGGTCATTATCCTCGTAAAGGCAATGGATTATATTCTGACCCCGCTTGCCGGCGGTGCAATTGTCGCGCAGTTACGAATCAAAAACGTTCTCACCAAGGTACTGACGGGAATTCTTTGCCTGAATATGGTATTTCAGATTGCTTCCGTATTCACGGGATGGATGATTTCCATCGATGCAAATCATTGTTATTCCCACGGACCGCTCTATGTGTTTTACATGGCCGAGTACTTTTCGATTCTCGTCATCGTAATCATCCAGTTTGTAATGTACGGTTTTAAATTCAGCCGACATAACAGATTCTCACTGTATGGTGTTCTGGTTCTTGTAATTACGGGAATCGCAATTCAGGAACTCCTTGGCGGAGACTTCCGAACTGCTTATATTTCACTTGCCTGCGGTGCAACGCTTTTATTCATCCATTATTCGGAGTATTCCCAGCTTCGTTCGGATCAGCGAATTCACGAGCAGTCGGTTCTGATTACAACCGATTCTCTGACAGGCGCAAAAAGCCGGTATGCATACTCTCAAAAATTAAAAGAATACGATGCCATGCCAAAACTCCCGGATGACCTGACCATATTTTTGATTGATATTGACGGATTAAAAAGAACGAACGATACACTCGGACACGACGCGGGAGATGAATTAATCCGCGGCTCGGCAGAATGTATCGCAAAGACATTTGAAAACTATGGTAATGTTTATCGAATCGGCGGAGACGAGTTTATCGTATTTGCCCGGATGGATCGTGCGCAGGCAGAAACAATGATTTCAAAGTTAAATGAAAAAGCCGGCGCATGGCAGGGAAACGAAGTGAAAAAACTAAGCCTGTCTTCCGGCTTTGCCATTGCTTCCGACTTCCCCGGTCTTAACTGCGAACACCTCGCCGGCAAAGCAGACGAAGAAATGTATAAAGCAAAAGAAGAATATTACAAGGTCAGCGGATACAAAAGAAGAGTATAAAACGGCGCTCTCCTACAGTTTCGGTTTTCCTTTTTTCTTCAATACCGCCAAAGATGCATAATGCTGAATTTCAAACCGTTCCGGTGCGATTTCGTCAAGCAGCTTTTTATGTTCCGAATCCCATTTTTCCAGTTCTTCTTTTGACAGTGATGCGCCGACTCCGCGGCAGGCCTTCATTCTTCCGTGCCAGGATTCCTTCGTAAACGGCACCTTCAGGTCATACTCCTCATGTTCCGCCATCTCGAAAAAATCATACGCCACATCCGGAATCCGGATTGGATGTCTCGTTTCACCGGCACCCGACCAGTTTGGACTGTATTTTAAAACAAGTTCCTCACTCTTACCCGCTATTGCATCTTCAAACGGAAGCCACGCCATATAAAGAATCAGCAGTATTCCGTCCGGCTTTAGCAATTCCGCAAGTTTCGGCATGACACGCTCATGATCAAAGTACCAGAAACATTGGCAGGCCGTGATTATGTCAAAGCTTTCCTTTGGAAAATCGATATTCTCCGTAGAGACAGCCAAATAATCAATCTTCATTTTTTCTGCCTGCGACAATCGCTTCGCCTGTTCTATCTGCTCGGGCGAGATGTCGGTCCCCGTCCATTTTGCACCATACCGATACAGATTACGCGGAAGCACCCCCGTACCCGTTCCGAGATCAAGTACTTTCTGTCCGTTGATACAAAGGCCTCTGTCTATAATCTTTTGATAAAACTCTTTCGGATAAATATCCCTGTATTTTGCATATTCCTCCGAGGTTCTGCCCCAGTCAAATGCTTTTCCGGCATCTATCCTGTTATCCGTTATTTCCATGGTCCGTTAATCCCTAAGAACTCTTATCCTGTTAATGCAGTGCTTTTAAATAATTATCAAAATACAAAGCTTTTTCCACATCGGTCACAAGACATACGTTATAGTTAAAATCGTTATTCGCTATATCATAGGTGAATCCCTCTTTATAGAAAATCACCTGGGCATAGGTCTCGCCTTCCTCAATAATACAGCTTGCATGTGTATTCGTCCGGTCATTGACAAAATCAGGATTTGTAACACACATCATTGCCAGGGCATCACAGTTCATAACGGTCTCCGAACCGTTATTCTTGTAAAACTCCCTGATTTTTCCGAAGGATTCGGCAACAAATTTGCCTGTCTCTCCGCTGCCGCTTAACTTTACAAACTGATCGTCCGTCCACTGTGCTTCATCCGCACACATATCCAGACCGATGATTGTAATCGGGATATCGGAATCCAGCATAATTTTATATGCCTCTGCATCGGCATATACATTAAACTCGGCTACAGGAGATGCATTTCCCGGTCCAAGACCCGCGGTTCCCATGGACCAGATCATCTTGACCTTTTTCATGGTCTCGGGATCCTTCTCGATCGCTTTCGCGATATTGGTCGCCGGTCCCAGCGCAACAATCTCTATTTCACCCGGATTACTCTTAACGGTATCCAGAATAAAATCTACCGCATCTCCCTCTTCCGCCTCTCTCTTGGGATGTACCAGATCCGCTTCACCCATACCGTCCTCTCCGAATACACTGAAGGCAGTCTTCTTTATTCCGTTAATTGTGTCATTGGATCCTTTATAGACCGGAGCATCGCACCCGGCCATTTCAAGTGCCATAAGGGCATTCTTTGCGCTTTGTTCAAGATCCACATTTCCGACAAGAACCGTAACACCGACTATTTCAATGTCATCACACATTGCCGCCAGTATGAGTGCAGATGAATCATCCGCTCCCGTGTCGGTATCTATGATTACTTTTCTCTTTTCCGCATTGGTATTTCCGGTCGCCTTTTTATCGGCACCGGCACCTTTATCGGCACATGCGCACAGCAAAAGAGTCAGCATAAGCATCATTCCGATAATAATTCTTTTGGTATTGCGTTTTTTCATAAGCCCCCCGCGTTTATTGGTCCAATAACTTGTTCATCCGTATGCATTCAAAATTACCGCTCTTTATTATTTTTCCGTCCATTACCCGGAACCCTGTTTTTTCATAAAAGGAAACAACTTCCAGGCGGCTGTCTATAATGATCTCGTTATAACCCAATTCCTTAATCCATTCTTCTGCGGCACGAATCACAAACAGGCCTGCATGTCTGTTACGATATTCCGGAAGGACAACCAATCGTCCAAGTATAACTTTCCCGGGTTCCGTCTCGTAAAAACGACAGGTGGCAATCGGAAATCCGTCATAAAGTCCCACTATATAGTTCGTATCTCCAAAATCATGTTCGTCAAATTCTTCGCGCAAAGAAATATGATGTTGGCGATTCATTCCCTGGATTCTTACGGAATATGCCCCTGTTTTTTGCCATTCTTCTTTCGCTCTGATGATCTCAAAGTTTTGGTAAAACTGCTCCCCGGACTGCTTATATATCTCGTATTCATGATTCATTGTTGTA